>RFQQ01000023.1 GCA_009924875.1 Actinomycetota bacterium
AGCCTTCTTCCGACCACTCACATCGCCCGTCGTCCTTGCGGACGGCGGGCGATGCCGCTGTGTGGGCCGACTCCCCCTTCACCCTTGCGGGCTCCGGATCTTCCGGCTCACGATCCCCGATCTCCGGCCGACTCCGCCGTTGCCGGCCTCGTCGCCCGAATCCTGGGGATCCGGTGAATCCCGCTCCGCTCCCGCCTCCGTCGGCTCGGTCCCCGTGTCGCTCCCGGTTTCCCGTTTGCTTCTCGGTCCGTCTCCGTCGTGCGCTGAGTGGAACGAGGGTCACTTTGCCAGCCACATCGTCGCAGGTCAAGGGGTATTTTTGAATTCACAGGGTTATCCACGACATTTCTCGGTTATCCACCGGAAACCTCATGTTGTCCACCGTTCATCCACCGGAAACCCACAGCGGAATCCACAGTTCGACTCGGGATCGGACCGGCGATTTGCGCTCGAGGAGTCCAGGCGGTTGAATGTGACGTGATGAGGAACGCAACGACCGCCGCCCGAATCATCATTATTCGCTAGAGCACGTGGACCCCACGTGCTCGTTTCGCCGCCCTCGGGCGGCATTTCGCTTTTTCGGAACCAGACTCACATCACAAACCGATCCCGGGCCGGGACCATCGGAGGACAGGCAGAGAGATGAGCAACCAGCAGAAACAGATCGAGGTCTTCGACACGACGCTGCGCGACGGACTTCAGGTGGAGGGCGTGACCGCCACCGTCGACGACAAGCTGCGCATCGCCGAACAACTCGACCATCTCGGTGTGCACTTCATCGAGGGAGGGTGGCCTGGCGCCAACCCGAAGGACATCGAGTTCTTCTCCCGCGCCGCCACCGAACTCAGCCTCACCACCAGCACCCTCGTTGCCTTCGGCTCGACTCGGCGGCCCCGCGGTCGCGTCGATGAGGACGCCACGCTCCAGCACCTCCTCGACGCCGACACTCCCGCGGTGTGCATCGTCGCGAAGAGTTGGGACTACCACGTCACCGAGGCGCTTCAGACCACGCTCGACGAGGGCGAGGCGATGATCGCCGACTCGGTCGAGTTCCTCGCCGGTCATGGACGGCGCGTGCTCGTCGACATGGAGCACTTCTTCGACGGGTTCAAGCGCAACCCCGAGTTCGCCCTCCGGGCCCTCGAAGCGGCCATCGTGAAGGGAGCCACGCACGTCGTGCTGTGCGACACCAATGGCGGCTCGCTTCCGCACGAGATCGAGGAGATCGTCGGCGCGGTGTACGCCCATGTCGGCGATGACGTGACGATCGGCATTCACTGCCATGACGACACGGGGTGCGCGGTCGCCAACTCCATGGCCGCCGTTCGCGCCGGAGCCCGCCACGTGCAGGGAACGCTGAACGGTCTCGGCGAGCGCACCGGCAACGCGAACCTCACGACGATCATCCCGAACCTGCAGGTCAAGCAGGACTACCTCTGCCTTCCCGAGGGTCGTCTCGAGCGCCTGACCGTCGTGTCGCACCGAATCGCCGAGACCCTCAACCGGGCGGTGAATCCCCAGGCTCCCTATGTCGGCTCCTCTGCCTTCGCGCACAAAGCCGGTCTGCACGTGTCGGCCATCAAGCGGGCCCGCGACGCCTACGAGCACGTCGACCCGCAGATCGTCGGCAACGACACCCGTTTCGTCGTGTCGGAGATGGCGGGACGCGCAACCATCCAGATCAAGGCCGAGGAGATCGGCCTCGAACTCGATGGGCCGGCCATCAATCAGGTGATCGACGATCTGAAGCGACTCGAGCACGAGGGCTACCACTTCGAGGCCGCTGACGCCTCCCTTGAGTTGTTGATGCGCCGTGCCGGCGGCTGGGAGCACGACTTCTTCCGGGTGGAGTCGATGCGCGTCATCACCGACGAGCACGCCGAGGCCATGGGCTCGGTGTTCAACACTGAGGCGACGGTCAAGGTGTGGGTCGGCGACCAGCGTCACGTGGAGACCGCGGAGGGCAACGGTCCGGTCAACGCGATCGACACCGCATTCCGTCGCGCCGTCCAGCAGGCCTACCCGCAGCTCGCCTCGGTCCACCTGACCGACTTCAAAGTGCGAATCCTCGACGGTGGCGAAGCCACCGGAGCGGTCACGCGCGTGCTGCTCAGCGCTTCGGACGGACGCGGCGACTGGACGACGATCGGCGTCAGCCCGAACATCATCGAGGCGGCTTGGCGGGCCCTCGAGGAGAGCATCGTCTACGGCCTGCTCCGCTCCACCGAGAGCGTCGCGGTCGTCGGCTAGAACTTCCCCATGGCCGCCCCCCGTTCCGCGCCCGCCGGACTCCGCGCGAGCTCCCACTATCGGTCGCCCGACGTCGTGCCCGACGGTTGGGCGCCCGACCGTCCCGCGGAGATCGACGGGTTGCAGCCGGTCGGACGGCGTCTTGGATCGCAAGGGCCCGACCAGGGATTCGCGCTACGGGTCGCTGGCCGCTTCCGCGATCGTCTCCACCCCGGTGAAGGGGTGAGCGTGGACGACGCGATCCGCGGCTGCCTCGGCATCGCCCTCCGTCGGGCGTCGATGGCGAGTCGCGCCCCGGTGGTGCACGACCTGACTATCGCGTTCACGATCTGGGGCTTCCTCGACCCGAATCCGCCCGCAGAGCTCGTCGTCGAGCGCCGTCGGCTATTCGCCGGTGTGGCCGATGTGAACCACCACTACACCGAGGCGCGCGTCATCGTTGATCTGGTGCCCGATTCGACCCTCGAAGCGAGCGTCGCGCAGGTGGTGTCCGTCTATCCGGCCCAATGGCGCCAACTCACCGGCATCGCCGGTTCCCGCTGATCCGTCCAGATCCTCCCCACCCGCGGTGGCGGTCGTAGTCTCCCGACATGCACATCGGAGCGCTGATCTTCCCGACCGACCGGGCCATGAGGCCCGACCGCCTGGCCGTCGAACTGGAACGGCGAGGGTACGAGTCGCTGTGGGTAGCCGAGCACACGCACATCCCTCTTTCACGTAAGTCGCCCTATCCGGGTGGGGGCGAACTCCCTGAGATGTACACGCGCACCATGGATCCGTTCGTCGCGCTGACCGCCGCCGCGGTGGCGACGACCACACTTCGCGTTGGCACCGGGATCTGCCTTGTCAACCAGCACCATCCGATCAACGCGGCGAAACAGGCGGCCTCGGTCGATCACCTCTCGGGTGGAAGGTTGCTCTTCGGTGTGGGGGTTGGCTGGAACACCGATGAGATGGAGCACCACGGTGTCGATCCGTCGAAGCGGCGGTCGACGGCGCGCGAGCGCGTGCTCGCCATCCGTGAGTTGTGGACGGCCGAGGAGGCCGAGTTCCACGGCGAGTACGTCGACTTCTCACCGAGCCTCGCGTATCCGAAGCCGGTCAGCTCTCCGCATCCTCCGATCCTGATGGGCGGTGCTGGAGGCCCGGTTACCTTCCGCCACGTCGTCGAGTACTGCGACGGATGGATCCCGATCCACGGTCGCAGCGATCCACTCGAGAACCTGCCGCTGCTCCGATCGATGGCAGCCGACGCGGGTCGTGACCCCGACTCGCTCGACATCAGCATCTATGGCTGCCCGATGGACGCCGAGGCGGTCGACCGCTACCGCCAAGCGGGCGTCGATCGGGTGATCTTCTGGTTGCCGGCGATCGAGGAGGAGGCGCTGGTGCCGATTCTTGAGCGCCATCAAGATTTGCTCGCCGGCTGAGACTCTGGAACGTCGGACCTAGTCTCGAGCCATGGCGATCTCCGAGGGTTCTAGATCACCGAAGATCGACCTGTTGGATCAGCGCGGTGAGCGGGTCCGACTCGCCGACTTCGCCGGTCGGAACGTGCTCGTCTACTTCTACCCGAAGGCCGACACGCCGGGTTGCACGAAGCAGTCGTGCGGGCTTCGCGACATTGCCGGTGAGATCGGCGACACGGTGATCATCGGCATCAGCCCCGACCAGCCGAGCAAGCTTGCCCGCTTCGACGAGAAGTACTCCCTCGGGTTCACCCTGTTGAGCGACGAGGATCACGCGGTCGCCGAGGCCTTCGGGGTCTGGGTGGAGAAGTCGCTCTACGGGAAGAAGTACATGGGGGTTCAACGCTCGTCGTTCCTGATCGACGGCGCGGGTCGCGTGACGCGAGCGTGGCCGAAGATCAGTCCGGCGGACACGCCGACCGAGCTCCTGAAGGCGCTCGGCGCCTAAGCGGGGTTCAGGCGCCGATCGCGTGTGAGCGGAGCTCCTCGAGGTCGACGTACTCGAGAGCTGAGATGTGGGTGCTCTCGAGCACCACGGGACAGGCTCGTCCCGCCTCGAAGGCTTCCCGCCACCTCATGGCGCAGACGCACCACTGATCTCCGTCGTTCAAGCCGGAGAACCCGTATTGGGGCATCGGGGTCGATAGGTCGTTACCGACCGACCGGGAGAACTCGAGGAAGTCCTCGGTGACGCGGCAGCACACGACGTGCATGCCCGGGTCGTCGCCTCGGTTCTCACAGCAGCCGGTGCGGTAGTAGCCGGTCAGCGGGTCGTAGGAGCACGGCTGAAGCTCGGTGCCGAGCACGTTGATCTGGTTCACCTCCCCATCACACCACGTAGTCTCGTGGTCGTGCGAGACGCAGGAACCCCCCTCGTTGCTGTGGTCATGGGTTCGACGAGTGACTGGTCGACGATGTCAGCCGCCGTCGAGACACTCGAGTCGCTCGGAGTCGCTCACGAGACCGCCGTGCTCTCAGCGCACCGCATGCCCGATGAGATGTTCACCTTCGCCGAGTCGGCGGCCGATCGGGGACTTCGAGCGATCATCGCCGGTGCTGGGGGAGCGGCGCATCTTCCCGGGATGCTCGCGGCCAAGACCCAGATCCCGGTGCTCGGCGTGCCGGTGCCTTCGCGGCATCTTCAGGGACAGGACTCCTTGCTATCGATCGTCCAGATGCCCGCCGGTGTGCCGGTGGCGACCTTCGCGATCGGCGTGGCCGGGGCGACGAACGCCGCCTTGTTCGCCGCGCAGCTCCTCGCCGCGGATGACGGCGACCTCGCCGAGCGGCTCGCCGCCGATCGCCGGGCCCGTCACGACGCCGTTACCGGCGCGGTACTCCCTCCCGAGCAGTGAGCGCCCTCTCGCACGATCAGTCGCCGATCACCCCGCCGGCGACCATCGGGATGCTCGGCGGAGGTCAGCTCGGTCGCTACGCCCTCATGGCCGCGCGAACGATGGGCTATCGAACGGTCGTCCTCGAACCCGATCCCGAGGCGCCAGCCGGGGCGGTTGCCGATGAGCATCTGGTCGCTGAGTACGACGATGCCCAGGCGCTCGCCCACATGGCCGCCTCCTGCTCGGTGGTGACCACCGAGTTCGAGAACCCGCCGGCGGAAGCGATGGCGACCCTCGCCCGGTCCGTTCGTGTGGCGCCATCGTCGACGACCGTGGGAATCGCTCAGGATCGAGGCCTCGAGAAGGAGTTCCTCGCCTCGGTCGGTGTGCCGGTCGGCCCGTTCACCCGAGTGGACGCTGAGGTGCTCGGGGTGGGTGTCGATGATCCGACGCCATTCGATCGCCACGACTGTCTTCCGGGGATCCTGAAGACGACCCGCGGCGGCTACGACGGTAAGGGCCAGCGCTCGGTCGACGACGCCGCGGGCTTGTGGGACGCATGGCGCGCGCTCGGCGGGGCGCCCTGCGTGCTCGAGCGACGCCTCCGGCTGGTCACCGAGGTCAGCGTCATCGTCGGTCGAACCGCCGATGGGGCGGTCGTGACCTATCCGGTGGCGGAGAACCACCACGTCGACGGCATCCTCGACGTCTCGGTGGTGCCGGCCCGAATCGACACGGTGTTGGCCGACCGAGCGGTCGGCCTCGCGATGACGGTGGCCGATGCGCTCGGCTACATCGGTGTGCTGGCCGTCGAGATGTTCGTCGTCGACGGTGGTGACGGCCCGGAACTCTTGGTCAATGAGATCGCGCCGCGTCCTCACAACAGCGGACACTGGACGCTCGACGGGTCGCGCACCGACCAGTTCACCCAGCAGGTACGGGCGGTGTGCGGTCTCGCCCTCGGCGACACGGCGATGACGGCCGGCGGGGTCGCGATGGTGAACCTTCTGGGAGATCTCTGGGATGGGGGCGAGCCCGACTGGTCGGCGGTGCTCGCTGAGCCATCGGCCCACCTGCATCTCTACGGCAAGCGCGCGGCCCGACCCGGTCGCAAGATGGGACATTTGACGGTCGTCGACGACGACCCGGGTGCGGCCGAGGTGGTCGCGCGTCGTCTCCGAGAGTCGGTCAGGCGGGCGTGACCCAGGTGGGCTCGAGTCAGGCGAGGTTGACGCCGACGAGGCGGCCGATACCCCAGGTGACGGCGCAGGCGACTACGACGATGAGGGCCTGGCGCACCGCCGACCAAGGCACCGATCGATCCGCGTAGCGGCCGACGATGGCGCCGACGACCGCCGCGGCGATGATGCCGATGGCGAGGGAGGCGATCGCCGCGCCGACGCCTGACCCGAGGTACCAGGGGACGATCGGCATGAGGGCGCCGACGCTGAAGGCGATGAGCGAGAGGATCGCGGCGAGGTTCGCTGAGGGGAGCGATCCGGGATCGACCCCGAGTTCCTCTCGGGCGTGAACGGCGAGCGCGGTCTCCGGGCTGCGCATGACCTCGACGGCGGCCGTCGCGGCTGACTCGGCCTCCATGCCATGGCTCTCGTACATCGCGGCGAGTTCCTCGGTCTCGTGCTCGGTGTTCTCACGGAGTTCGGCGAGTTCGAGGTCGAGTTCCCGTCGGATCAGATCGTTCTGAGAGGAGATGCTCACCCATTCGCCGGCGGCCATGGAGATGGCTCCGGCGACGGCTCCGGCGATCCCGGCGAGGCGGACATAACCGGCGTCGACGCCGGCCGAGGCGAAGCCGAGGATGAGCGACACGTTCGAGACGAGCCCGTCGTTGATCCCGAAGACGGTCGCGCGGGCGAGTCCACCGGAGACCGAGCGGTGTCCCTCGTGGGGTTCGCGTCGACGGTCGTGTTTCGACATCACTCGGAGCGTATCCGGGGGTCCGGGCGCGCGCGGGGGCCCCGATAGCGTCACCGGGCATGACGGCGGTGTCGGAGCGGGTCGTGGTGGGGGCTCGATGAGCGGCCCCCGGTTCCGGTTCGCGCCCTCGCCGACGGGCTTCTTCCACGTGGGTGGGGCGAGGACGGCGCTGTTCAACTGGGCGCTCGCGCGGCGACTCGGTGGTCGATTCGTCCTGCGTATCGAGGACACCGACGAGGCGCGGAACCGCCCCGAGTGGACCGAGGGCATCATCTCGGCCCTCGAGTGGCTCGGCATCTCCACGGCGGATCCGACCTTCGAGGGGCCCTATCTGCAATCCGACAACGCCGCCGCTCATCTCGAGGCGGCGCGAGCTCTTGCCGAGTCGGGTCGGGCGTATTGGTGCGCGATGACTCCCGAGGAGATCGCCGAGCGGGCCGCGGCTGATGGGGTGACGGGCTACGGCGGGTGGTCGAGAGATCTTGGTCTCGATGAGGGACCAGGTCGGGTGCTGCGTTTCCGGGTTCCCGAGGGCGAGACGACGGTGATCGATTCGGTGCGCGGCGAGGTCGTCTTCGACAACTCGGTCATCGAGGATTTCGTGCTGGTGCGCGGCAACGGCACACCGGTGTTCAATCTCGCGAACGTCGTCGATGACCACTTGATGGGCATCACTCATGTCGTGCGGGCCGAGGAGCATCTCTCCAACACCCCGAAACAGCAGATGCTCTGGGAGGCCCTCGGTCACACCCCGCCGGCTTGGGGTCACGTCCCAGTGCTCGTGAATGAGCAACGCAAAAAGCTCTCGAAGCGCCGTGACAAGGTGGCGCTCGAGCAGTATCGCGAGGAGGGCTACCTCGCCGAGGCGATGGTGAACTACCTCATGACCCTCGGATGGTCGGCGGGCGACGACGTCGAGATCCGTCCGTGGTCGGAGATCGAGTCGCTCTTCCGCCTCGAAGAAGTGAATCTCTCGCCCGCGTTCTTCGACGTACGGAAGCTCGGTGCCTTCAATGGCGAGTACATCAGGATGATGACCGCGGAGGAGTTCGCAGCCGAGTGCGGGCGTTGGGTGCCCGAGTCGTGGGATCGCGATCGGCTGTCGGTGATCGTTCCGCACCTCCAGCCACGCCTCGTCACCTTCTCCGATCTCGAAGGGACGGTGGATTTCCTGTTCGGTCCTGTCGTAGTTGACGAGGCGTCCTGGGAGAAGGCGATGAGCGCCGAGTTCGCGTCACCGCTGCTCGCTGCCACACGGTCGGCCTACGCCGGTCTGCCCGATTGGTCGGCTGAGGTGCTGAAGGAGACGCTTGAGACGGTGATGGAGCCGTTCGAGTTGAAGCTCGGCAAGGCCCAGGCCCCGGTTCGGGTCGCGGTGACCGGGCGCACGGTCGGTCCGCCGCTCTTCGAGTCGCTCGAGGCGCTCGGCCGCGCGGAGTCGCTCGATCGAATCGACGCAGCGCTCGCTCGATTGTCGGGGTGATCATGCGTCGGCTGGTGCTGCTCGCCGTACCGGTTGTCGTAGCGGGGTATCTGGCGGTGACGGTCGCTCAGGTGGTGCTCACCGGTCGATCGCGCGCCCTACCTCCGGTCGACGCGGTGGTGGTGATGGGTGCCGCCCAATATGACGGTCGGCCCTCAGCCCAGTTGGCGGCGCGACTCGACCATGTCGTGACCCTCTGGGAGATGGGCGGTGTCGGTCAGGTTGTGGTGACCGGTGGCAGTCGGCCGGGGGATCGTTTCTCCGAGGCGGAGGCGTCACAGGAGTATCTCGTGGCGCGCGGTGTGCCGCGTTCGTCGATCCTCTCGGAGGATCGGGGGACGACAACCTGGGAGTCGATGCGCGGAGTGACCGATCTCCTCGAGAATGACGCTTCGGTGATCGTGGTGACGGACCCGCATCACGGCTTGCGCAGTCGTCTGACGGCCGAGGAGTTCGGACTCGAAGGTGTCGAGGTGTCGACGACGCCGACCTCAGTGGTCACGGGGTGGACCTCCGTGCGCCGTCATCTCATCGAGTCGGTGGGTGTCGCCATCGGTCGGCTGGTCGGTTTCGAGCGGCTCAGCGGCCGCGGCTGAGGCGTGTGGCCCCGTCGGGCCCGCCGGTACAATCCTCGCACCCGATGGGGTGTGGTGTAATTGGCAACACAGCAGATTCTGGTTCTGTTATTCGGGGTTCAAGTCCTCGCACCCCAACCATCGACGATGTGCCGGCGGGCCGGCACATCGCGTTCGGGCCTCGGGCGTGTGAGTTCCGCGGGGTCGCCCGATAACCTTCGGCGCGCAGCACGGCCCGTTCGTCTAGAGGCCTAGGACACCACCCTCTCAAGGTGGCGGCACGGGTTCGAATCCCGTACGGGCTGCCAATCGCACGGGGCCCTCCGGGGCCCCGTCGCCGTTTCCGCGCACTGATCGATTATCAGTTGATCATCTCG
>RFQQ01000024.1 GCA_009924875.1 Actinomycetota bacterium
GCGAGCACCGTCACCTCATCACCGGTGGTCTGGCCTCGTTCGACGAACTCGACGAAGCCCGGACAGGCCGCGCTGGTCAGATCGACATCCCGACCGAGGGAAGACGCCACCTCAGCCACCGCGGTCGGGTACGCGCCCGACGAGATCGTCCCAACGGTTCCGATCACGGCCACCTGACCGCTGCGAGACGCGCGCACGAGCGCCGACGCCCCTGGGCGCACCACATCGATCACCGGCACCGCGAGCTCCGAGCGGAGATCGTCGATCGCGGCGGCAGTCGCGGTGTTGCACGCCACGACGATCGCCTTCACGCCGAAGTCGTCGACGAGGGAATGACCGAGCTCGAGCGCGTGAGAACGCACCTCGTGCAGGGGCTTCGAGCCGTAGGGATAGCGACCCGTGTCGCCGATGTAGACGAGATCCTCGGCGGGGAGAAGGTCGATGAGCGCCCGCGCGACCGTCAGGCCACCGAACCCCGAGTCGAACATCCCGATCGGCCGGTCCACGGGCGGCACGCTACCGAGCGGGCCGTCCCGGCGCCGATCAGCCCGTGCGGCTTAGGCCGCGATGATCAATCGACGATGTCGGTCGCGCCACCCTCGAGATAGTCGAGGGACGAGATGGGCTCGATCGCCGCGGTCACGATTCCCGCGAGGTTCGCGACGATCCGCTTCCAGTACCGGTGAAGGATCGCACGCGGCACCGCCCAATGACCAGGACGATCAGAGTGCATGTACTCGTGCACCTTCGCCTCACATTCGGCGTTCAACTCTCTCGACGCGACAAGGAAGGCCCGAGCCCGATCCGCGTCTTGGCTCGCGAGGATGTCGGCCGCCTCGACATACATCTGGGAGATCTGCTGGCGCCGAGAGATGAACATGTCCACATCGTCAGCTCCGGCGAGGGAGATGCCCTCCTCGGCGAGGTCGAGGATGTTCTTCGCCTGATCGCCGATCCGCTCGATCTTCTTCAGCAGCAGGGTGTAGCCGAGAACAAGCCCGATGTCACCGCCGCCTTGAACGGCGACGTGGACGACGAGTTCCGAGCGAAGTTGCTGCTCAGCGGCGTTGATGCGCTGATCGGTGGCTCGGATGTCGGCGCCAACGGCCGCGGGGTCCGCCCCCGCCAGCACAGCAGTCGACGCGAGATCAAACGAGTGCCGAGCGTCGCCGAGCATCGAGATCGTCTGATGGGCGACGTGCTCGAGACCCGACTCACCACGCTTGAAGAACGACAGGACCATGGGACACCTCCTAGCGGAAGATCGCCACCCCGATCAGGGGAACGATGATGAACATGCCGAGCACCCACAGGAAGGCGAACGTGCGCCTCCTGACAGCGATCTCGGCGAGGAGTTCGGCCGCCCGGATGGGGAGCGGTCGAAGGAACGGGATGCCGAAGAGCACGAGGATTCCGATGACGTTGAACCAGGTGTGGACCAACGCGATCGACAACGCGTCACTCCCACTCGCGGCCATCGCGGCGAGCAAGGCGGTGATCGTCGTGCCGACGTTCGCACCGAGGGTGACCGGATAGGCGTTACGCAGCGTGATCACCCCGGCGGCTGACATCGGGATGAGGATCGAGGTGGTGATGCTCGAGGACTGGACGGCGACGGTGACCAAGATCCCGACAACGATCGCGACGATGCCGCCACCGCGACCGAGCACCCGGTTCATCGATCGCTCGAGTCGCGCGGCGATCAACTGCTTCATGTTCTTCGTGATCGAAATGAGCGAGATGAGCACCACTACGAGCCCGACGGCGACCATTGAGACGCCGAGCGCGTTCCCGTCGAACCCAGCCGATTTGAGGCCGTCCTTCAGCGCCGATACCGGCGCCTTTACCAGTGCCTTCAACGGGCTCTCCCACTCGGCTCCCCCTGACCCGATCAGCAGATCGGCGGTGCCGGTGGCGAGTCGCGAGAGCAGCCCGGTCGACAGCTCGAATGGCAGCAGCACGATGACCGCCATGACGTTGAAGAAGTCGTGCACCGTGGCGGCGGCGAGCGCGCGACGGAACTCGTTCGACTGACGGACATGCCCGAGCGACACGAGCGTGTTGGTCACCGTCGTGCCAAGGTTCGCCCCCATGATCATCGGCACAGCCGCCTCGAGGCCAAGCGCTCCCGAGGCGACGAGTCCGACGATCACCGAGGTGCTCGCCGAGGACGACTGCACTAACACCGTGCCGAGCAGGCCGATGAAGAGGCCAGCGATCGGATGCGACACATTCGAGAAGAGCCGCTCTTGGGTGTCGGCCCCCATCACCTTGATGCCGCCCTCGAGCGATGAGACCCCGGCGAGGAAGAGGTAGATCAGGCCGAGAACAACAGCGAATCGGAGGAGTCGGGCCGCCGATTCGAACTGGACAGGCCCGCGATCTGACATGCGAGGACCGACACTAACCCGTGTCGTTCACCTCAAGGTCATCTCCCGTTCACTGCGGGTTCACCCCTGCGGCTCGACCAACTCAGAAGTAGATGATCGAGCTGGCGTTCGCCTCAGCGACGTCAAGATCGACGGTGTAGGCGCCAGTCGAGAGGTACTTCCATCCACCATCGCACACGATGAAGACGATGACCCCTCGGTCGATACCGGCCGCGACCTTGGCCGCCCCAGCCAGCGCCGCGCCGCTCGAGATACCAGCGAAGATGCCGCACTCCGACACCAGCCGTCGCGTCCACTCGATCGACTCGCGCGGGCGAACGACCCGCTTACGGTCGAGCAGTTCGTAGCCGTTCCACTTCTCGAACACCGGGGGGATGTACCCCTCGTCCATGTTGCGGAGACCCTCAACGTTCTCACCGAGGGGCGGTTCCACCGCGACGATCTGGATGTCGGGGTTCTGCTCCTTCAGGAACCGTCCCGTGCCCATGAGCGTGCCGCTCGTGCCGAGACCAGCGACGAAGTGGGTGATGTCGGGAACGTCACGCCAGATCTCGGGTCCGGTGCCCTCGTAATGGGCGCGCGGGTTCGCCTCGTTGCCGTACTGGTAGATCAGGCGCCACTCGGGATGCTCGGCCGCCATCTCCGTGGCGCGCCGCACGGCGCCGTTGGACCCCTCGGCCCCAGGGGTGAGGATGACCTCGGCACCCATGATCTCGAGCATCTGGCGACGCTCAATCGAGACACTCTCGGGGAGCAGGATCTTGATGGGATAACCCTTGAGACGCGCGATCGCAGCGAGCGCGATGCCGGTGTTGCCCGACGACGGCTCGATGATCGTCTGGCCGGGGCTGAGCGTTCCGTCGGCCTCGGCGGCCTCGATCATCGCCTTGGCGATGCGATCCTTCACCGATCCGAACGGGTTCTGCATCTCGAGCTTCGCGACGATCCGCACGTCGGGATTCGGCGAGAGGTTCGAGACGTCGACGCACGGGGTATTGCCGACCAGGTCGAGCACGCCACCGTTCACGCCGGGAAGGGCGGTCGAGGCGAACAACGGAGCGTTCCGCTCGTCGCAAAGGTCTGGCTCATGGCGCGGTCAACCCCACGGCCGAGGAGTGTATTCCGACAAAGCCGATTCGGCTAGTCGTGAATTAGGTCACCGGCCCGATCATCCAGCCTGATCAGGGCTGATAGGTGCCGAACACCTCGCGCAGGGCGTCGCTCACCTCACCGAGGGTCGCCCCGGCACGCAACGCCTCCTTCATCGGCGGCAACAGGTTGCCCGTCCCCCGCGCCGTCTCGGATACCTCGGCGAGACGCGTCGACACCACGGTCATGTCGCGGTTCGCCTTGAACGCGGCGAGGCGCTCGCGCTGAGCAGTCTCGAGACTCGGATCGATAGGGAACACATCGGGTTCAGGCTCGCCGTCGACCGTGAACCGGTTGAGGCCGACAATCACCCGCTCGTCGTCGTCGATCGACTTCGTGTACTCATACGCCGCCTGCTCGATCTCGTCCTGCTGGAAGTGCGCCTCGATCGCCTCGACCGCGCCCCCCATCTCGTCGATCCGCTCGATGTAGGCCCACGCGAGGCGCTCGATCTCATCGGTCATCGACTCGACCAGATACGAACCCGCTAACGGATCGGGCGTGTCGGTCACCCCCGACTCGAAACCGATGATCTGTTGCGTGCGCAACGCGAGACGAGCGGCGTCCTCAGTCGGCAGCGACAGCGCCTCATCGAACCCGTTGGTGTGCAGCGACTGTGTGCCACCCATTACCGCCGCGAGCGCCTGCAAAGCCACCCGCACCACGTTGTTGACCGGCTGCTGCGCGGTGAGCGTCGAACCACCCGTCTGAGTGTGGAAGCGCAACATCGCCGAGCGCGGATCCTGCGCGCCGAAACGCTCGGTCATCACCCGATGCCAGATCCGGCGACTCGCCCGGAACTTCGCGACCTCCTCGAAGAAGTGGTTGTGCCCATTCCAAAAGAACGAGAGGCGCGGCGCGAAGTCGTCCACGTCGAGCCCCGCGTCGATCGCCGCCTGCACGTAGGCGATCGCATTCGCGATCGTGAACGCGATCTCTTGGACCGCCGTCGAACCGGCCTCGCGGATGTGGTAGCCCGAGATCGAGATCGTGTTCCAGCGTGGGATGTGCTCCGAGCAGTAGCCGAAGATGTCAGTGATGATCCGCATCGACGGCTTCGGCGGGTACACGTAGGTTCCACGCGCGATGTACTCCTTGAGGAGATCGTTCTGGATCGTGCCCGAGATCCGATCCGATGAGACTCCTTGCTCCTCGGCGACGATCTCGTACATCAACAGCAAGATCGCGGCCGTCGAGTTGATCGTCATCGACGTGGTCACCGTGTCGAGCGGGATACCCGCCAACAAGGTGCGCATGTCATCGATCGAGTCGATCGCCACCCCCACCTTGCCAACCTCGCCCTCAGCGCGAGGATGATCCGAGTCGTAACCCATCTGGGTTGGCAGATCGAAGGCGCAACTCAGACCCGTCTGACCGGCTTCAAGCAGAAACCGGAAACGCTGATTCGTCGACGCCGCGTCGCCGAAACCCGAGTACTGACGCATCGTCCAGAGACGACCCCGATACATCGACGGATACACGCCGCGGGTGAACGGCGGCTCCCCCGGCAGACCAAGCCGCTCGTCGGCATCCCAACCGGCGAGATCAGCCTCCGTGTAGAGCGGGCGGACCTCGATGCCGGAGTCGGTTCGGCGCACGTCGTCGGACATGGGCCAAGCGTAGGAGGTCAGCGGGCCGTGCGGCCCCTCCGAGAGGTCGCCACGAACGCAGCCAGCAACGCGCCGACAGCCACAACCGCGACCACGATGACCACGACGCCACCGGCGGATGCCCCTCCACCAGGAGCGGTCTCGGCATACAGGGTCGCCGGGGGATCGAGCAGATCGACATCCCACGTGAACGTGGAACCCGACACCTCATCGGCGTTGTGATCGACCGGAGAACCGGGAAGCGTCAATCGGACAACAAAACTGGCATCGCCGAGGAGCAGCCTCGCGAACTCGTCGAGGCCCTCATCCCCACCCGTCGCCTCGCCGAGGATGTCGTCGCCGAACGGGAACTCCATTCGCCAGCCGCCATCTCCCGTGCGACCGAGGGTGATCGAGTCATCGTCAAGCACCGAGGCGAGCGAACTCTCCGCGTCATCAGATGCCTCCCATCCAGCGCGGATGCGCACCCCGCAGATGTCGCCCTCATCGAACGCCTCCGCCGTCACCCCGTCGGGCTGCTCGAACTCGGCGGAGAACTCCGCGCACGCCTCATCCCGATCGATCTCGTCGCCCGCGAACGCCGACAGCACGCCGATATCGAGGCCGAGGCTCGCCTCGACCGACCCTGAGCCGTCCTCCTCGACCGTGATCCCGTAGTCGATGGCGATGCACCCCGACACGGAGAACGCCAACGCGACAACGGCAAACGGGCGGAACACATGATTCGAACGCATAGTTCGACCCTAGGCAGATCATCGTGCGGCAGCGACGACCGCGATCTCCATCCGCCACTCCGGTCGCGCGAGCGCCGGCACGGTCACCAACGTGGAGGCGGCGAGATGCCCGCTGAGGGCGACGTCGCGCGCCGCCATCACCGGCGCGAGCTCCTCCCCCACGACGACATAGGTCGTCACCGAGACGATGTCGGTCACCGACATTCCCGCCTCAGCCAACATCGCCGAGATGTTCGCCCACACGGTCGCGGCCTGCTCGCCGATCGACTCGGGCACCGATCCATCCGCGGCGATCGGCACCACCCCAGAGGTGTGCAGCATCCGACCAGCGCCCTCGGTCAGCATCGCATGGGCGTAAGCGGCTGCCGGTGGGGCAATCGACGAGGGCACCACGGGACGACTCACACTGCTCACCCGTCCATCGTGCCATCCGCCGCAGGGGTCAGCCCCGATCAGCCCGCCGATGACCAGCGCGACTGGCAACGACTACCGTTACCCCATGGCACTCACCGACCAGCCGATCATCTCCTTCCATCCCGAACCGGCCGACGACCCCGAGGTCGAGCGGGTCAACCGGAAGGCAAAACTCGCCGGCGCGCTTCGCATCTTCGGACGGCTCGGATTCGGCGAGGGCGTCGCCGGGCACATCACCGTTCGCGACCCGATCCAGCCCGACCACTTCTGGGTCAACCCCTTCGGCAAGAGCTTTCGGCTCATGCGGTCGAGCGATTTGCTTCTCGTGAACCATCACGGTGAGGTCGTTGTCGGAGATGCACCGGTGAACCGCGCTGCCTTCGTGTTGCACTCGGCGATCCACGCCTCGCGACCCGACGTCATCGCCGCCGCCCACTCCCACTCGGTCTACGGCAAAGCCTTCGCGTCCCTCGGTATCCCCCTCGCCCCGATCACCCAGGACTCCTGCATGTTCTACGGCGACCACACCGTGATCTCCGAGCAGGGAGGCGCTGTGGTGTTCGAAGTGGACGCCGGCAAGGAGTTCGCCTCGAAGTTCCCGACCGGCAAGGCGGCGATCCACCAGAACCACGGCCTCTTCACCGTCGGGGAGACCGTCGACGAAGCCGCGTTTTGGTTCATCACCATGGAGCGCAACTGCCAGGCCCAGTTGGCCGCGATGGCCGCCGGCGACCCGATCGAGATCCGCCACGAGTACGCCCAGTACACGTTCGAGCAGACCGGTCATCACCTCGCAGGATGGTTCTCCTTCCAGCCGCTCTGGCAGGAGATCTGCGCGACCGACCCCGAACTCTTCGACTGACGACGCGTATCAAGTCGCCCTCGCCTGACGGCGGGCAGAATCACCCGGTGACCGTGACCGATCAGCGACGACCGCTTGCGCCCGAGGGTCTCTTCGTGGTGTCCGCCGTATCGCAATACATCGGCGCCTCAATCGCCGTCAGCGTCTTCGATCAGGTGGCGCCTCAGGCCGTCGGTTGGCTTCGAGTCGTCGGCGCCTCGATCGCCCTGCTGATCATCGCCCGGCCACGCCCGAGGTCATGGGGACGCGAGCGCCTTGTCGGGGCCGCGGTCTTTGGCATCGCGACGGCCGCGATGAATTTGTTCTTCTACCTCGCAATCGCGCGCATCGATCTCGGCAAGAGCGTCGCCATCGAGTTCATCGGCCCGATCGCCGTGGCCGCGGCGACCACCCGATCGTGGCGCAACGCCGCGGCTCTCGCGACCGCGGTGATCGGCGTCGCCCTCCTGGGCGGCGTTGAGATCGGCGAGGAGACCCTCGGCGTGGTCTTCGTCTTCGCCGCGAGCGCCTGCTGGGCCGCGTACATCGTGATCGGATCACGGGTGGCCAGGGTCACCTCAGGGGTCGACGGCCTCGGCATCGGACTCGCCGTCGGGGCGCTCGTTCTCACACCGCTCGGCGCTCCATGGAGTGGCCCGGTGTGGACCTCACCGCTGCTGCTACTCGCCTGCCTCGCCACCGGAGTGTTCTCCAACGCGATCGGCTACGGCATCGACCAGCACGTGCTTCGCCGAGTCAGCGTCCGACGCTTCTCCGTGCTCCTCGCACTGCTACCCGTCACCGCAACACTGATCGGATGGCTCGTGCTCGATCAGCGCCCGAGCGGCGTCGATCTGACCGGCATCGCGCTGGTCTTGGTCGCCGTTGCCGCTCAGGAGCGGGAGCGAGCCGACGTCGTGCCGACCGACGCCGCCTGACCTGCTCAGTGGTCGCCGAGCCAGGGGGCGCACAGACCGTCGAGATCGCGCACCTGGATGAGATCGCGGTTCTCCCACGTGACACGGTTGGCCGGGTCGCGACGCAGGTTGAACACGCGGAACTCCATCTCGGTCGTGTCCACCGAGAGGATTCTCCCGATCAACGCGTCGCCGAGGCCAAGGATCACCTTGATCGTCTCAAGCGCTTGGATCGAGCCGATGATGCCCGGGAGCACCCCGAGCACGCCCGCCTCGGCGCAACTCGGCGCGAGTTCGGCGGGCGGCGGCTCCGGCACCATGTCGCGGTAGGTCGGGCCCTCGAGCGGGTGGAACACGCTCACCATGCCCTCGAACCGGAAGATCGAGCCATGCACCACCGGGATGCCGAGCTTCACACTCGCGTCGTTCAAGACGTATCGAGACGGGAAGTTGTCGGCCCCGTCGACGATGACGTCGTAGCCCGAGATGATGTCGATGATGTTCTCGGCTGAGAGCCGGGTGTCATAGGTGACGACGTCGACATCGGGGTTCAACATCGTCAGGGTCTTCTTCGCCGAGTCGACCTTGCGGTCACCGATGCGATCGATGTTGTGGAGAATCTGGCGCTGAAGGTTCGAGGCGTCCACATCGTCCATATCGACGATGCCGATCGTGCCGACACCGGCGGCGGCGAGATAGAGCGCGGCCGGCGATCCGAGACCTCCGGCCCCGAGCAGGAGCACACGGGCGTCGAGCAGTTTCTTCTGGCCCTCCACACCGACCTCGGGCAGCAACAGATGACGCTTGTAGCGGTTCTGCTGCTCCGCCGAGAGCGAGGCTGGCTGACGCCACGGGCGGCCCTCGTCCTTCCAGCGGCCGAAACCGCCATCCATCGACTCGACCGTCGCGTAGCCAAGTTCACCAAGGGTGCGAGCAGCGAACGCCGAGCGCACCCCACCCGCGCAGTAGACGACGACGGGGGTCGACTTGTCGGGGATGCGAGCCTCGATCTGAGCCTCGAGATGTCCACGAGGAATGTGGATCGCGCCCTCGATGGCCCCTTCGGCGTACTCATCAGGCTCGCGAACGTCGAGCCAGATGTGCCCGTCGGCCGCGTGCTGGGCGGCAACCTCGGTCGTCACCTCGGTGATCTCCGCCTTCGCGGAGGCGAGCAGGTCTCGGAACGTCGCCATGAAGGCAAAAACCTACCTACTC
>RFQQ01000025.1 GCA_009924875.1 Actinomycetota bacterium
CGCTGTTTCCTTTTCTCAGTGTCCTCCTGAGTACGATGGGGGTGCTGGCGTTTCTGTCCATCAGCTTTCTCCTCATCACTCCTGAATTGACGGAGTTCCAGGACCGCAAGCAGATCGAGTTCCAGTGGGTGGGTGCTCCGGGTTATGTGGAGCCGATCTTCATTCGCTGTTTTGAAGATCGGATCGAGTATTTTGACCTTTTCAAAAATACCAACCGCAGCGTCGAACTCGATTCTCTGATTCAACAGGTCAAGGGTGGGTAGCGGCGCCGCTGACACCGGGATCCGCTGGCGCTCAGGGGCGATCGGAACCCCGAAGCCGACGACCGCGTCGACCTCAGGCAGTTCCTCAGCGAGTTCGGCGCCGTAGCGCTCTGCCATGCAGCCCGTCACAACGAGCCGCGCGCCCGGACGACGCTCCTCGGCAAGCGCCAAGATGGTGTCAATCGACTCCTTGCGCGCCTCCTCAATGAAGGCGCAGGTGTTCACCACGACGAGATCTGCGTCACCGGCCTCATCGACCGGCGACATGCCGTCGGCGAGCAGTGTGCCGATGAGTTTGTCGGAGTCGACTTGGTTCTTCGGGCAGCCGAGCGTCTCGACGTAGAAGCGCCCCGAGTCGACCGATCCCACAGGTGACGAGGCTACTCCCGGGCCGGGTCGCCCGTCAGGAGCCGTGGAGGGCTTCGAACTCCTCGACGGTCATCAGCACCTCGCGGGCCTTGGAGCCCTCGCTTGGGCCAACGACGCCACGCTGCTCGAGCAGATCCATGATCCGACCGGCGCGAGCGAAGCCGACCTTCAGCTTGCGCTGGAGCATCGACGTGGACCCCAGTTGGCTGCGGACCACCAACTCCATCGCCTGACGCATGACCACGGTGTCTTCATCGTCGTCTCCGGCTGAGAAGGCGTTGGCGTCCGAGGTGACATCAAGGTTGGCGGCCGACGGAGTGGGCGCGGCGGCGTCGGTCGGGCCTTGGACCTCGCCGGAGTAGACCGGCTCAGGGGCCTGCGCGCGCCAGTGCTCGACGACCGCGCGAACCTCGTCCTCGCTGACGAACGATCCTTGGATCCGGTTAGAGACCGAGGAGTTGCCCGGCAGCAGAAGCATGTCGCCCTTGCCGACCAGTTTCTCCGCTCCCGGTTGGTCGAGGATGACCCTCGAGTCGGTCAGGCTCGACACCGCGAACGCCATCCGGGCGGGAACGTTCGCCTTGATCACGCCGGTAATCACGTTGACCGAGGGGCGCTGTGTGGCAACGATCAGGTGGATGCCGACGGCTCGCGCTTTCTGAGCGATCCGGGTGATCGACTCCTCGACATCCCTCGCGGCGACCATCATGAGGTCGTTGAGCTCGTCCACGACGACCACGATGTAGGGCAAGTGCTCGAAGTCCTCCGCGTTCCGCCCAGCCGGAACCTGGAACTTGCCGGTCGCGAGGGCGTTGTTGAAGCCGGTGACGTCGCGGTAGCCGACTTCCGACAGCACGTCATAGCGACGCTCCATCTCCTTGACCGCCCAACCGAGCGCGTTCGCCGCCTTCTTCGGATTGGTGACCGGCTGGGTCAGCAGGTGCGGGAGCCGCTGATACTGACCCATCTCCACCTGCTTCGGGTCGATGAGGATCAGACGCACATGATCGGGGGTGGTGCGCATCAGCAACGAGGTGATGATGCAGTTGATCCCTGACGACTTGCCCGCCCCTGTGGCACCCGCGATCAGCAAGTGCGGGGTAGTCGCCAGGTTCAGGAACACGGGACGGCCGGCGATGTCCTTGCCGATCGCCACTTCAAGCGGGTGCTCGGCGGCGGTCGCCTCCGGGGAGTTCAGGAGGTCACCGAGGGCGACGAGTTGACGGCGAGAGTTCGGCACCTCGACACCGATGGCCGACCGGCCGGGGATCGGAGCAAGGATTCGAACGTCGGTGGCAGCCATCGCGTAGGCGATGTCTTTCTGGAGGCTCGTGACCTTGGCGACTTTGACACCCGGGCCAAGTTCGAGTTCGTAACGGGTGACCGTCGGACCGACGGTGGAGCCGACGAGCTGGGTCTCGACGCCATGCTGAGCCAACGACTCTTGGAGAGTAAGACCGCGGTCCTCCACCGCTGCTCGGTCGATGGTCTGCGCCCCGGTTCGCACCAGCAGGTCGCCGGGGGGCAAGCGCCACTCACCGGGCTGTACCACCGGCCGTTCCGCGGCGGGCTCGGGCGCGCGGGCGGCCGGGCGGCGCGGCTTGCGCTTCGGCTTTGGCGCCTCCTCCGGTTCCGCGAAGTCGTCGTCGGCGCCAAGGTCATAGGGAGCCGGCGCGGACGACTCGCCGTAGGGGTCGCTGTCGAGCTCGCCGGGCGGCGGCGCGCACCAGCCGCACCGCCTGAGGCACGGCGGTCCGCAACGAGGAACCCGTCACGAGAATGAGCCCCGCCACTGCGACGAGGAGCAGCAGCGCGAACGCGCCAACCGAATCGAGGAGCCGTTCAAGCGGCTCGCCGACGAGCGCGCCCACCACCCCAGCCGAGTCGGCAAGGTCAGCGGTATCGGTCAACGAGACGGGGCTGTCGACGACGTGGACGAGGCCGGTCAGCGCGCACCACAGGGTCACCCATCCGCCGATGAGGCGCGGCGGCGAGGCCAAGCGCCCTCCACGGATCACCGTGACCCCGACGGCAATGAGCGCCACCGGGAGCAGCAGACGCGGTCCGCCGAACAACCAGCCGAGGAAGGTGTCGACCGCATCGCCAAGCGGTCCCGCGAGCCCTACCCAGATCGCGAGGGCGATCACCACGCCAAGAGCAACCAACGCGATACCGATCACATCGTGCTCATCATCCGCCTCGGCTGCCGGCGCTGCGGCCGCTTTCCCCCGACGGCCGGACGAGGTCGGCTCAGCCGCCTTCGAGCCCTTCGCGGGCTTCTTGGGTGCGCTTCGACCGGCCATGGAGAGTCAACGGTACCAACCCCTCCATCGGGGGTCGGGGCATCCCTATTCGGCCTGCACGCCGAGTATCCGGCCGTCGGACCCCAAGAGGACGAGGAGCACGCCACCTCGCGTGCCGCGCACCCGAGCGTCGTAGACAGGCCGACCCTCCGGGGAGCCCTGGATCGCGAGGTCGAGCACGGTCGCCGCGTCGAGTTCGTCGAGCACGCGATCGAAGATCCCCGACGGGTCGAGATCGATATCGGCACCGGAGAAGTAGGCCCCGTCGGCCTCGACCGGCTCGGAGATGCGGGCCAGGGTCCCCTCCTCGAATCGGTGGACCTCGGCGAACACACCGGAGTCCGTCCCGTCATCCGCTGACACCTCGACCAGTCGAACCACGAGCGTCACGCCGCTTGGATCCGCCGCCACCTCGAAGTAGTCGAGCTCCTCCCCGAGTCGAGAGACCGCCTCCTCGATGAGATCGACCCGAGGCAGATCGGTCGACTCGGGCGCGCTTCCACAGCCGGACATGGCGACCGCCACCACGCCGAGCGTCACGAAGCGCTTGATCACGTCTCCATGACAACGGGGACGATCATCGGCCTCCGACGCGTCCGCTCGTTCACGAACTTCCCGGCCGCGCGCCGCACATCCCGTTCGAGCGCCTCGACATCGCGGACGCCGCCGCCGAGCGCCCGTTGGACCGCCTCAGCGACCGTGTCGCAGGCCTCGTCGAGGAGGTCCTCGGCCTCCGGGGCGTAGACCCAGCCGCGGGTGATGATCTCGGGGCCGGTCACGATCTCGGCGCTCTGAACATCGACGGTCACCACGACCACGACCACGCCCTCTTCGGCGAGCACCCTCCGATCGCGGATGACCCCAGTTCCGACATCGCCGATGATCCCATCGACGTAGACGTAGCCGGCGGGCACCCGATCTCCGAGACGCAACCCGTCGTCGTCGATGACGATGACGTCGCCGTCCTCGCAGAGCATCACCTGATCGGAGGCGACCCCCATTCTCCGACCGAGGGCGGCATTGGCGACGAGATGGCGGTACTCGCCGTGGATCGGGACGTACCACTCGGGTTCCACGATCGAGAGGTAGGTCTTGATGTCGTCGGCCTGAGCGTGTCCGGTGGCGTGCACGTCGGCCACCCCGGAGTGCACCACTCGGGCGCCACGACGAAGCAGTCCGTCGATGACTCGGTTGACGTTGCTCTCGTTGCCGGGGATCGCATGGGAGGAGAGGATCACGGTGTCGCGCTCGTCGACGGTGACGAACCGATTCTCGCCTCGGGCGAGGAGGGCGAGCGCCGACATCGGCTCACCTTGGCTGCCCGTCGAGATCACACAGATCTCCTCGGGCCGGTACCGGTCGATCTCCTCGATGTCGATGAGTGACGACTCGGGAATGTCGACCACGCCAAGATCGCGACCGAGTCGGACGTTCTTGCGCATGGACAGGCCGAGGGTGGCCACCTTGCGGCCGGACGCCACCGCGGCATCGGCGATCTGTTGAATGCGATGGAGGTGGCTCGCGAAGCTCGCCGTGATGATCCGGCGGTCACGGTGCTCGGAGAAAAGATTGTGGAGAACCTGACCAACGCTGGTCTCGCTCGGGGCGAAGCCCGGCTCCTCGGCGTTGGTGGAGTCGGCGAGGAGGACCCGCACCCCCTCGGTAGCGGCGATCTGTCCGAGCCGGGCGAGATCGCAGCGTCGATCGTCGACCGGGGTGAGATCGAGTTTGTAGTCACCGGAGTGGAGCACGACGCCCTGGGTGGTGTGCACCGCGATCGCGTGGGCGTGGGGAACCGAGTGCGTGACCGGCACGAACTCGACCCCGAAGGGGCCGATGTCGACGCGATCGCCGTCGGCGACCGGCACGAATTCGCAACGTCCGAGGAGTCCCGCCTCCTCGATCCGGTTGCGCGCGAGACCGAGGGTCAGTCGAGAGCCGAAGATCGGCAAGGGCGTCGACCGCACGTCGCCGATTCCGTGCTCGTCGCGCAACAGGAGCCACGGGCCGTCACCAGGCGCGCGTGGACCGCTCTCGCCTCGTCCTCAAGGCCGGCCGGGGCGTCACCGAGTGGCAGACGGCATTGTCCGACGGGAACCCCGAGGGTGCGCATCATCGCCTTCGTTGGGATCGGGTTCGGAGCGAGGTCGCCGGTCTCGAACGCGAAGCTCTCCAACATTCGGGAGTTGACGCTTCGCGCCCTCGCCACATCGCCCGCCGCCCACGCGTCGAACATCTCGACGTGATCCGGTCCGGTCCAATGAGTGGCCACGCCGATGGTGCCCACCGCGCCGACCGAGAGCAACGGAAGCGTCAGCGAATCGTCGCCGCTGTACACCTCGAATCCGGCGGGGGCCGCCGCGATGAGTCGAGCGGTCTCAGCGGGGCTCCCGGCGGCGTCCTTCACACCGACGATGTTCGGCACCTCGTGGGCGAGCCGGAGGAGCACCTCGGTCGACACCTTCCGGCCCGTGCGAACCGGAATGTCGTAGACGATCTGAGGGAGGTCGACCGCGGTCGCGATGGCTCGAAGGTGCGCCTCGATCCCGGCCTGTGATGGCCGGCTGTAGTACGGGCAGAGCGCGAGGATCCCCGACACTCCGACCTCGGCGGCGCGAAGCGAGAGCTCGATCGAGTGCGCCGTATCGGCTCCGACCGTGCCAGCGACCACCGGGACGTCGACGGCATCGACGACCGCCCGGAACATGGCGAGCTTCTCGTCATCGGAGAGCGTTGGCGACTCCCCCGTCGTGCCGCAGACCACGAAACCCTCGTGACCCTCAGCGACGAGACGACGGGCGAGATCGGCCGCTACCGCCGTGTCGACCGAGCCGTCAGCCGCGAAGGGCGTGACGAGAGCGGAGAGGATCCGTCCGAACCGTGGAGAGGCGCTCATGCGCTCACGACACTACCGACCGGCGCCCCCGCCGACCGGAACGAATCAGGCGTTCTCGAGTTCGAACTTGATGTACTCGCTTCCGGTGTCCTCCCAGTCCTCGAACTGGATGACGTTCATCTCCTCGAAGCGGCGACGAAGCCACTTGTCATTTCGATCGAGGAGACCGAGCTTCTTGCAGTTCGGCACGATCTTCGAGAAGAGCATCTGCTGGAACACGTCGCGGGTCGGGTCGCGAAGCACGAGGGGAACCACGTCCTTCGGGTTCACGCCGTGCTTCTCCCACACCTCCTGGGAGAGGAACCGATCGCGCATACGGACGGCCGCTTCGAAGGCAAACTCCTGGCGATCGCGCATCTCGGCGTCGGTCATCCCGTCGTAGACCTCCTTCAGCGAGAGCACTCCGAACGCGACGTGACGAGCCTCGTCGCTCATGACGTAGCGGAGCAGCTGCTTGAGGAGCGGCTCCTCGGTCATCTGATGCATGAAACCGAAGGCGGCGAGCGCGAGACCCTCCACCATGACCTGCATACCGAGATAGGTCATGTCCCAGCGGGAATCCTCGATGATGTCATCGAGAAGCATGCGGAGGTGGGCGTTCACCTGGAAGCCACCGCCGAGCTTCTCATCGATGTAGCGGTTGAACACCTCGACATGACGGGCCTCGTCGACGACCTGGGTCGCCGCGTACAACTTGGCGTCGTACCAGGGCACGGTCTCGGTGATCTTCGCGGTGCACAGCAGCGCTCCCTGCTCACCGTGCAGGAACTGCGAGAGCGTCCAGCGCCGCTGGTCGATCCCGAACTCGAGCCACTCCTTATCGCCCCACTTCTCGACCACGGTGCCGTCGTAGTGGTTGGGCGACAGACCGGCGGAAAAGGCCGCCTGATCCTTGTTGACGACCTCGTCGAGCTCGACCTCGGTGTCCCAGGGGAGATCGGTGGTCGCGTTCCACTGACCGGTCTTGGCCTTCTCGTAGAGCTTGCGCAGCTGCGGCCGGGCGAGGGAGTAGTCCCACGTGAAGATGGTGTCGGCGTTGTTCTTGACGACGTGTTCGACCTCGTCAACGTCAACGTTCGAGACCGACAGGATCGCCTCAATGTCGTCGACGTTGTCGCGTCCGATGATGTCGGAGTTCGCGGCGTGTTCGGTGGTGCTCATGGTGCTCCTCAGTGGGTGGCGGTGGACGGTGGTGAGAACTCGCGCAACATGGGCGCGAGGAACGGGCGGGCGCTCGCCTCGTCGCCGAGATCGACGAGCGGGCTAGGCGCCAAGAAGTAAGAGATGGTGAGACGGGCAAGGATGTCGATGAGAGCTCGCGACCGAGCAGGGCCGAGGTGGCTCGCCACGAGCGGCGTCAACGACGCGGTCGCCATACGGATGATTCTGGGCACCCCGTCGACGGTGAGCTGACTGAGCATCTCACCGGGTTCCGCCGCGAGCATCGCCGCGAGGTGCTCATCATCTCGAAGCGCCCGCGTCGCCCCGACGACCGCTCGCACGACGATGTCGTCGAGGGTGTCGGCGGTCTCGACCTCGGCTCGAAGGTCGGCGAAGAAGCGATCGAGTTCGCGCACGCGGAGCGCTTCGAACAGCACCTCCCGACCACCCGGGAACAGCCGGTAGATCGTCGCCCGCGAGACTCCGGATCGCTCGACGACATCGTCGATCGTCATCCGCTCGTAGCCCCAGCGCTGACTGCACTCGAGGACAGCGTCGAGGACACGGTCCTCAACACCTGTCGATGCACCCCCCGGTGAGACGTCGGTCACATGTGAGACATTAAGACGCTAAGTGTCTCACCGTCAAGGGGTGGTCGGTCCCGCGGTCACCGCCGCTGATCACTCCCCGGATAGCAGGTAGCCAGCGAATCGCTCGCGCAAGTCCTTCTTCGAGAACTTTCCGACGCTCGTCTTCGGCACCTCGTCGATGAACTCGACCGCGTCGGGTACCTGCCACTTGGCCACCCGTCCAGCGAGGTGCGAGAGCACCTCCTCAGCACTGATCTCCGAGCCCGGGGCCCGCACCACACAGGCCAGGGGGCGCTCCGACCATCTCGGATGGGGCACGCCGATCACCGCGGCCTCCGCGATGCCGGGATGCGCCATCAACTCGTTCTCGAGTTCAACCGAGGAGATCCACTCCCCTCCCGACTTGATGAGGTCCTTCGTCCGGTCGACGAGTCGGATCCGGCCGCGGTCGTCAACGGTCGCCACATCGCCGGTGCGCAGCCAGCCGTCCTCGGTGAAACTCTCACCCGACCGCGGGTCATCGTGGTAACTCGCGGCGATCCAGTTCCCCCGACACTGCAGTTCGCCGGTGGCCTCGCCGTCCCAGGGAACCGGCTCGCCCGATGAGGGATCGACCACCCGCATCTCAACGCCGAAACTGATGCGGCCGACCATGGTCCGGAGCTCGGCCTTGGTGTCGTCATCCAGGTGCTGCTCATCGGCGTCGAGGTGCGCGACCGCGCAGATGGGGCTGGTCTCGGTCATACCCCATGCCTGGAGCAGCGGGAGCCCGATCTGGGCGCGGTAGCCCTCCGACAGCGCCCGTGGCACCGCCGATCCGCCACAGGGAATGGCGCGAAGACTCGAGGCGTCGCGGCCGGCGAGTTCGGGTAGCACCTGCATCCAGATCGTCGGCACACCGGCGGCGACGGTGACGCGCTCCTCCACGATGAGGTTGGCGAGACCTCTGCCCGAGAGGTCGGCGCCCGGCATCACGAGACCGGCGCCGGACGCGACCCCGGCGTGGGCCAGACCCCAGGCGTTCACGTGGAACATCGGAACCACCGGCATGACCACATCGGATTCCCGCACCCCGAGGGAGTCGACCGTGAGCACCCCCATCGTGTGCAGGAACGTGCTTCGGTGGGTGTAGACGACACCCTTCGGATTGCCGGTGGTGCCGCTCGTGTAACACATCGACGCCGCCCGATACTCGTCGACCGGCGACCACTCCACTGGCTCGGACTCAGCGAGGAGCGCCTCATAGTCGAGGAGCTCAAACCGTCCCGTGTCGACCGGGACGACCTCGGCCCCGTCCTCCATGACCACGAGATGCCGAAGCCGCTCGAAGGTGCCGAGCAACGGCGCGAGCAGCCCGAGGAGCGAACGATCGACGAAGATCACCTCGTCGTCGGCGTGATTCACGATGTAGGTCAACTGCTCGGGGAAGAGGCGGATGTTGAGGGTGTGGAGCACCCTCCCGGTGCATGGCGCCGCGAAGTAGAGCTCAAGGTGGCGCGCGGAGTTCCACGCGAACGTGGCCACTCGACCCTGTTCGGAGATACCGAGCCGATCGAGCACCCCACCGAGACGGCGGGTCCGCTCCGCCCATTGCGCGTAGGTGCGTCGCTCG
>RFQQ01000026.1 GCA_009924875.1 Actinomycetota bacterium
TGCCCGCCCGCGCCCAAGTGGTGGTCGTCGGTGGCGGCATCGTCGGATCGTCGATCGCCTACCACTTGACCCGTCGGGACGTGACCGATGTGCTCGTGCTCGAGCAGGGCCAGTTGACCGGTGGCACCACCTGGCATGCCGCGGGTCTCGTCAGCCAACTCAAATCGAGCCACAGCCTCACCAGACTCGCCACCTACTCGGCTCGCCTGTTCGAGGAACTGGAGGCGGAGACCGGTCAGGCGACGGGGTATCGCACGCCCGGGTCGATCTCGGTGGCGGCCGATGAGGAGCGGTGGGAGGAACTCCTGAGGGGTGTCTCCATGGCCAGCACTGTCGGCGTCGAGATCCGTCAGATCGACTTCGACGAGGCCCTCGAGTTCTGTCCACTTCTGAACGTCGATGATCTGGTCGGGGCGCTCTACATCCCTCACGACGGGGTGACCTCCCCAGTCGACACGACGATGGCGCTCGCCAAGGGCGCCAAACAGCGGGGGGCCACCTTCATCGAAGGGGTTGCCGTCGAACGGCTCGCGGTGCGCGACGGTCGCATCCACGGGGTCCACACTGAGCAGGGTTTCGTGGAGGCGGAGACGGTCGTCCTCGCTGGCGGCATGTGGACCAGACAGCTCGCTGACACCGTCGGAATCAAGGTCCCGCTTCAGGCCTGCGAGCACTTCTACATCGTCACCGAACCCATCGATGGCGTCGAGCGGGGAATGCCGACGGTCCGCGACCCCGGCAACTACACCTACTTTAAAGAGGAGACCGGCAAGATCATGGCCGGCTTCTTCGAACCCCGCGGGAAGATCTGGAATCTTGACTCGATCCCCCGCGACTTCTGTTTCGGGACCCTGCCCGAGGACTGGGATCACATCGGTCCGATCTTCGAGCGAGCGATCCACCGCATGCCGGCACTCGGCGAGGTCGGGCTGCAGTTGTTCTTCAACGGGCCGGAGGCCTTCACCCCCGATGGCGTCTATCACCTCGGTGAGTCGACCGAGGTCGACGGATGCTTCATCGCCGCGGGCTTCAATTCGGTCGGAATTCAGTCGGCCGGTGGCGTTGGTTGGGTACTCGCTGACTGGATCGTCGACGGACATCCACCGATGGACCTCAGCGCGGTCGACATCCGCCGGACCATGCCCTTTCAGTCCGAACCCGCCTACCTCGACGCAAGAATCTCCGAGAGTCTGGGGCTCCTCTACGCGATGCACTGGCCCTTCCGCCAGTACGAGAGCGCGCGCAATGTACGAATGTCTCCCTTCCACGAGCGGTACGCGGCCGCTGGCGCGGTCTTCGGCGAGGTCGCTGGCTGGGAACGACCGAACTGGTTCGCCACCGGCGGGGAGCACCCGGCCTACGAGTACTCCTGGGGGAAGCAGAACTGGTTCGAGGCATCCGGGCGCGAGTGCGATGCCGTGCGGAACCGGGTCGGTCTGTTCGACCAGTCTTCCTTCGCCAAGTGGTACGTCGAGGGTCCCGATGCCCTAGCGGTCCTCAACTGGATCAGCGGCAATCAGATCGACGCGCCGATCGGGCGCGCGGTGTACACCCAGTGGTTGAACGATCGGGGAGGGATCGAATCGGATCTCACCGTGACACGTCTCGAGGCCGATCGGTTCATGGTCGTGACAGCGGCGGCCGCCGCCACGAGGGACATGGCCCTGCTCCGACGCGCGTGCCGTGACCGGGACGTGACGGTCACCGATGTCACCGACGAACTTCCGATGCTCGGGTTGATGGGCCCGAACAGCCGCGCTGTGCTCTCGCGGCTCACCGATGCCGACCTCGGCAACGAGGCCTTTCCCTTTGGAACCGGCCGCCGGATCGAAGTGGCCGGTGTCGACGTGTTCGCGGTTCGCCTGACCTACGTCGGGGAACTCGGTTGGGAGCTCTACGTCGACCGCGCTGATGCGCTCACACTCCACGACGCGATCGTCGCGGCTGGAGCCGACCAGGGACTGATCCATGCCGGGTACCACGCGCTCAACAACCGACTGTTGCATCACGACGAGCCGATTTTCCGAGATGGCGTACTCGTCGGGCGCACGAGCAGCGGGATGTGGAGCTACACCGAGGGCGCGTGCCTCGCCATGGGCTATCTGGTCCGCGACGACGGCAGTGGCGAAGGCGTCACCCAAGAGTGGCTCGACGAGGGCCGCTTCGAGATCGAGGTCGCGACGGTGCGCGTGCCAGCCTCGACGTCGATCCGGTCGTTCTACGACCCACGCAACACCAGAGTGAGGATGTGATCCCAATGGCGGACTGGACAGATGAAGCGCAGGTCGTCATTCTCGGCGGCGGGGCGATGGGCGCTGGGCTGCTCTACCACCTCTGTCACGAGGGCTGGACTGATGTCGTGCTCATCGAGAAGGGCGAGCTCTCCTCCGGCTCCACCTGGCACGCGGCCGGATTGATCCCGCACTTCATCGGCAGCCTCAACATGGCCAAGTGCCACCAGATCGCTCCCGAGCTGTATCAGCGGCTCGAGGAGGAGACCGGGGAGTACGCGGGGTGGCATTCGACCGGCGCGATCCGGCTGGCCCTCGACAAGCACCAAGAGGACTGGTTCCGCTACGTGCAGGGCATGCTCGAGATCAACGGTGTCGAGAGCAATCTCATCCCGCCCGAGCAGATCCTCGACTTCTGGCCGTGCATGGATGTCAGCGACGTGCGACTCGGCTTTCACACCCCGAACGACGGGTGGAACGACCCGTCCATGGCCACGGCCGCGATGGTGAAGGCGGCGAGGGCGCTCGGAGCCCGCGTGCACCGTCACACGTTGATGACCGACATGAGGCGACTGCCCGACGGACGTTGGGAGTTGACCACCGACAAGGGGACGATCACCTGCGAGCACTTCGTGAACGCGGCCGGCCATTACGCCCCCCAGGTGGGAGCGATGGTCGGGCTCGATGTGCCGATCGTGTCGGTCATCCACCAGTACCTCATCACCGAGCCGCTCGAGATCATGACCGATATGGGCGACTTCGAGCCGCCGATCGTCCGCGACCCGAGAGCGAACGCCTACTACCGACGTGAGATCAACGGCCTCCTCGTCGGGCCTTACGAGCGCGAGAACGCGCAGACCTACGGCATCGACGGGATCGACTGGAACCTGCATAACTATCTGACGCCGCCTGATCTCGACGCGATCATGCCGTGGCTCGAGTTCGCCGGTATGCGCGTCCCCGCCTTCCAACAAGCCGGCATCAAGACGGTCATCTCCGGTCCGATCACTCACACCCCTGACTCGGGCTACCTGATGGGCCCGGCGCCGGGTCTGCCCAACTACTGGCTCTGCGCTGGAGCGTCCATCGGCGTGACTCAGGGCCCGGGGGCTGGCAAGTTCCTCGCCCAGTGGATGGTCCACGGCCAGACCGAGGTGAACGTCGCCGAGATGGACCCCCGGCGCTTTGGCGATCACGCCGGACCGAAGGGTCGGTACGCGATCGAGAAGGCGATCGACGAGTTCCACGAGATGTACGCCACCCGTCGCCCGGGGGAGCAGCGTTTCGCGGGTCGACCGCAGAAGAAGGACCCCATCTACGACCGGCTTGACGCCCTCGGCGCGCAATGGGAGGAGAAGTTCGGCTGGGAGCGCCCGCAGTACTTCGGACCGGCGGAGGATCATTCCTTCCGACGCTCCAACGCGTTCGAGATCGTCGCCGCCGAGTGTCGGGGCACCCGTGAACGAGCTGGCATCGGCGACCTGACCGCCTTCAGCAAGTTCGAGGTCACCGGGGCCGGGGCTGAGGCCTTCCTCGACCGGTTGACCGCCAACCGCATGCCGAGGGTTGACGGCGGGACGCGCCTCACACATCTGCTGACTGAACTCGGTGGGATCGAATGCGAGATGACGGTCACCCGGCTCGCTCCGGATCGCTTCTATCTCAACTCTGCGATCGTCGGTCAGTACCACGACCGAGACTGGCTCGTCGGCCATATCCACGAGGGCGAGGACGTCGTCGTCCGCGACGTCACCGAGGACCTCGGAATCCTGGCCGTCGCCGGGCCGAGGTCGCGCGACATCCTTCAGCCGCTCACCGAGGCTGACCTGTCGAACGACGGGTTCCGGTGGCTCACCGCCCGAGAGATCACCGTGGCGGGCGTACCGTGCATCGCCTTGCGCGTCAGCTATGTCGGCGAGCTCGGGTGGGAGCTCCATCATCCGATCGACCGGATGCCTGAGCTCTACGACGCCCTCGTCGCTGCCGGCGAGCCCCATGGACTCGTGCACTACGGCAGCTACGCCATGAACTGCATGAGGGTGGAGAAGGCCTACAAGGCCTGGCAGTCCGAGCTCACGACCGAGGTGACCCCGGTGGAGGCCGAACTCGACCGATTCGTCGACTACGCCGGAGAGTTCCTTGGTCGCGAGGCGACCCTCGCCCGCGCTGAACTCGGCGATGACATCCGCTGGAGCCTCGTGTACTGCGAGGTCGACGCCACCGATAGCGATTGCCGGGGCAACGAACCGGTCCGCGACGACACGGGACGCATCATCGGGCTCACGACCTCTGGCGCCTTCGGGCACACGGTTGGGCGCAGCCTCGCCTTCGCGTACGTCGAGCCCGCCTTCAAGGCGCCCGGCACCAAATTCGCAATCCAAATATTCGGAGAGTCCCACTCGGCGACCGTGCTCGCCGACGCGGCGTACGACCCGAACAACGAGAAACTGAGGGTGTGACCATGTCAGAGGTCCGTCGTCGCGCCGGGGGGCGTGCGGCGAGGGTGGCGCTCCGCGAAGCGCCACTCGCCGTCGACACCCGACCCATTCGTCCTGGAATGTCAGGAGGGGGATTCCGCCCCCTCTCGCCAGGACAGGTCACCGACGTCATCGACGCCGCCTACACCATGCTCGAGGAGTTCGGCATGGGGCAGGCGACGCCGGAGATCATCCAACTGGTGACCGCCGCTGGCGGTCGTATGGACGACAGCGGTCGCCTGAGGTTCCCTCGTGCCCTCGTCGAGCGGATCGTCACCGACGTCGCCTGCAAGGAGTTCGTGCTCCATGGTCTCGACCCCGACAAGTCGGTCGAGATCGGCGGGGATCGAGTGCACTTCGCGACCTCCGGCGCGGCGGTGCTCATGCTCGACCATGAGACGCAGAGATTCCGCCACAGCACCCTCGCCGACCTCTACGACTGCTCTCGGGTCGCCGATGTTCTCGACAACATCCACATCTTCATTCGGACGGTCGTGCCTCGTGACCTTGAGGGCGCGCACACGATCGACATCAACACCGCGTACGCGACGATGGCGGGCACCACCAAGCCGATCGGGACCTCGATGTTCATGCCCGACAGCGTTCCCGACGTCGTCGCGATGTTCGACATGGTCGCCGGGGGAGAGGGCGAGTTCCGCAAGCGGCCGTTCTGCATCGCGAACAACACCTTCGTCGTTCCCCCACTCCGGTTCGCCGAGGACTCGGCGCTCTGCCTGCCTGTCCAGGCCCGGCTCGGCGTGCCGATCACGCTTCTGTCGGCTGGTCAGGCCGGCGCGACCTCCCCGGCCGCGCTCGCCGGCTCGCTGGCGCAAGCTCTTGCGGAGTGCCTCGCCGCCCTGACGGTGGTCAACCTCGCCCAGCCAGGGGCCCCTGCAACGATGGGCCTGTGGCCCTTCGTGTCCGATCTTCGGACCGGAGCGATGTCGGGTGGCAGTGGGGAGGAAGCGATCATCAGCGCGGCGGCGGCACAGGTCGTCAACGCGCTCGGTCTCCCGTCCTCAACGGCCGCGGGTATGGCCGACTCCAAGATCGTCGATGCCCAGGCCGGCCACGAGAAGGCCAATGCCATCACCCTTGCGGCGAACGCGGGAGGCAACGTCATCCATGAGTCGGCGGGGATGCTCGCCAGCCTTCTTGGCTGCTCGCTTGAGGCCCTGGTTGTCGACAACGACATGCTCGGAGCGATCATGCGCACGGTCCGCGGCATCGAGGTGACACCTGAGACCCTCTCCCTCGACGTCATCCGCGATGTGATCCACGGCCCCGGGCACTATCTCGGCCACAGCCAGACCCTCGGAATCATGCAGACGGAGTACATCTACCCCGAGGTCGGCGATCGCTTGAGCCCGGATGATTGGGTCGATGCCGGGGCGACCAGTGTCAGCGAGCGGGCGCACGCCCGGGTGTCGCGGATCCTGGCCGAGCATCATCCCGATCACATCGATCCGGCGACCGATGCGGCCATTCGGGAGCGCTTCGACATCCGTCTCGCTCGCCGCTAGGTCGGCCCTGTCATACTGACCGCTCACGGCGTCGATTCGCCGGAACGGTCAGTCAACGCGGCGCCGCGGCGCCCTGAGATTCACGGAGGTCCCGGTGGCTGTCGGCTTCATCGGTCTCGGAAATGTCGGACGGCATCTCGCTCGCTCAGTCCTGCGCGGTGGGCACGACCTCGTGGTGCACGACCTCGATGAGGCGGCCGCTCGGGGTCTTGTCGCCGATGGCGCACGCTGGGCGCCAAGCATCGCGGCCCTGTGCGCGGAGGCGGAGACAGTGATCACCTGCCTGCCCTCCCCAGCGGTTATCGATGCGGTCGTCGCCGGCCCCGGTGGGGTGATCGAGTCGCTCGCCGGCCGGGAGAACGCCTGTTGGATCGACTCGAGTACCAACGATCGATCCGAGACGTTGCGGCTGGCCGGGATCGCGGCCGATCACGGCGTGGCGACCCTTGAGGCTCCCGTGACCGGCGGGGTGCACATGGCGGCCCGAGGTGAGATCACGGTGCTGGTGGGCGGTGAGCAGGCGCTCCGGGAACGTCTCGCTCACGTCTTGGACAGCCTCGGCGATCCGGTGATCCACATCGGAGAACTCGGCTCGGCCGCGACGATCAAGGTCATCACCAACATGCTCGCCCTCACCCATCTGGTGGCAGCCGGAGAGGCGCTGATGCTGGCGAAGCGGAGTGGCCTCGATCTGACCACCGCCTTCGAGGCGATCCGCAACTCCTCCGGCAACAGCTTCGTTCACGAGACCGAGAGCCAGGTGATCCTGAACGGCTCCTACAACATCAACTTCACCATGGATCTCGCCGTCAAGGACCTCGGCTTCGCCATGGCCTTCGGCCGGGAGTCCGGCGTGCCGCTCGATGTCGCCGGTGTCGTCTACCAGACCTTCATCCGAGCCCGGGAGACCTATGGCGGCCAGGCCTGGTCGCCCGAAGTGGTTCGACTTCTCGAGGACGCTCTGAAGACCGATCTTCGGGCGCCCGGTTTCCCCGAGGAGATCACGTGACCGCTCTGGAGCACGATCCGCGCCCACCGGCCATGGCCTCGGAGACCGAGCTCCGCGAGGATCTCGCGGCGGCTTTCCGCTGGGCGGCCCACCTCGACATGAACGAGGGGGTCGCGAATCACTTCAGCGTCGCCGTCGACGACGGGGGAGAACGGTTCCTGATCAATCCGCGGGGAATGCACTTCTCGCAGGCCCGCGCGAGCGAGCTCGCCATGATGGATACCCGTCGGCTCGGAGAGGATCCGCTCGCCCACGGGGTCGATCCGACGGCTTGGGTGCTCCACGGGCATCTCCATGAGCGCGTCCCGCGGGCGAGGTGTGTGCTGCACACGCACATGCCCTACGCGACGGCCCTCGCCTGCCTTCGTGACTTCGAGTTCCTGATGCTCGACCAGAACGCCTGCCGGTTCTACGACCGGATCGCCTACGACCGCGATTACGCCGGGATGGCGCTCGACCCCGATGAGGGGGCACGGGTCGCGGCGATGCTCGACGGAGGGCGCGATGTCCTGTTCCTCGGGAACCACGGGGTGATCGTCATCGGCCGCTCGGTGGCCGAGGCCTTCGACGACCTCTACTACCTCGAGTGTGCCGCTCGGCTGCAGGTCCTCGCGCTCTCCACCGGTCGGGAGCTGTCGCTGATCGACGATGCGACCGCGTCAATGGTCTGTGAGCAGTGGTTGAGCTATCCGGAGGGCAGCGAGCTGCACTTCCGGGCGGTGCGCGACGCGCTTGATGCCATGGGTGCGGACTACCGCCGGTAGAGGGTCCGGAGTCTTCCCAGTGGGGCGCCGCTAGGGTTGGCGACGGCCACCGAGGTCCGGTGGCCACCATGAGACCGAGCGACCCTGTCGTCGGTTACCGGTTGCCCGCCCCGCTGGTGGGATCGAGCCGCTCTCGCAGAGCGCGCCGACACCGCGGGACCGCCAACTGGGAACCGGCTGGTCGCTCCACAAGAGTCGGTTCGACCGGCTCGGAAAGGAGCCATTCGTGGCTGATCCCATCCGCGTGTCCGCGCCCATCTCCGGCACGGACCGTCACCTCACCCTTGAGACCGGGCGTTTCGCCCCGCAAAGCCAGGGGGCCGTCGTTGCCACCATCGGCGACACCCGAGTCCTCACCACCGCCAACGCGGCCCGCGACGTCCGCCCCGGCGTCGACTTCTTCCCGCTTACCGTCGACGTCGAGGAGCGGTCCTACGCGGCCGGCAAGATCCCCGGTTCGTTCTTCCGACGGGAAGGCCGTCCGACCGAGGACGCCATCCTTACCTGCCGTTTGACCGACCGCCCGCTGCGACCGGCCTTCGCTGAGGGGTTCCGCAACGAGACCCAGATCGTGACCACCGTGCTCGGTGTCGACATGGAGAACCCGCACGACGTGCTCTCGATCAACGCCGCCTCCGCCGCGCTCATGATCTCGGGTATCCCCTTCGAGGGCCCGCTTGGGGCGGTTCGCATCGCGTACTCGACCGACGGCGAGTGGCTGCCCCACCCGACCTACTCCGAGTCCGACGCCTCGACCTTTGAGCTGGTCGTAGCGGGGCGCGAACTCGACAACGGCGACGTCGCCGTCATGATGGTCGAGGCCGGTGGCACCGAGCGCAGCTTCTACTTCTACGAGGACGGCGCGCCGAAGGTCGATGAGACCGTGCTCGCCGGTGGGCTCGAGGCCTGCAAGACCTGGATCAAGGAGTCGATCGCCCTGCAGCGCCAGTTGGTGGCCAGCGTGATCGCCACCTCCGGTCCGATCGAGCCG
>RFQQ01000027.1 GCA_009924875.1 Actinomycetota bacterium
GCTGCCCTAGAGCCGATCCGCGGACCATGAGCGCTCGCTACCCTCATTGCCGTGGACCGTGGTCTCGGCGCCGAGCACATCGTCCATCTCGCCATGCCGAGCGACTGGGAGAGCGCGGCGACCACCGGTTCGTATCCGTGGAGCACGCGAGGTCTCACCTTCGAGGAGGTGGGCTTCGTGCACTGCGCGAGGGTCGGCCAGGTCGAGGGGGTCGCTCGTCGCTTCTACGACGATCTCGACGAGTTGGTAGTGCTTGAACTCGACCTGACCCGTCTCGGGGCTGAACTCGTCGACGAGCCCGCCGTACACGGCGGGGATGAGATGTTCCCCCATCTCTACGGGGAGTTACCAACTACCGCGGTCAGCGCGGTCCACCGTTGGCGACGTGGCCCCGACGGGTGGGCGCTCGGTCGCTGATCGGCTCGATCAGGGACCGGAGAAGACCGCGTCGACCCTCGCGTCCCTCGCGGCGTAGTACTCGCGCTTCGGGTCGTAATCGGCCGCTCCGGACTCCCATCGCGCCAACTCCGCCCGACCGACCACAAACCAGTGCACCTCGTCGGGTCCGTCAGCGAGCCGAAGGGTTCGCTGGGCGGTGTACATCTTGGCGAGGGGCGTCCACTGCGAGACTCCGGTCGCGCCATGCACCTGGATGGCCTGATCGATGATGGCGACAACGCGCTCGGGGACCAGCGCCTTGACCGCGCTCACCCAGACTCGCGCCTCGGCGTTACCAAGCTCGTCCATCGCCTTGGCAGCTGTGAGCACCATGCGACGCATCGACTCGAGTTCAACCCGGGCGCGGGCGATGGTCTCGACGTTGCCGCCGAGCTGAGCGATTGGCTTGCCGAAGGCCTCCCTCGACAGACCGCGCTTCACCATCAACTCGAGCGCCCGCTCCCCGGCGCCGATCGACCGCATGCAGTGATGGATTCGACCCGGTCCGAGCCGGAGCTGCGAGATCTCGAAACCACGACCCTCTCCGAGCAACATGTTCGTCGCCGGCACTCGAACATCCTCGAACCGGATGTGCATGTGACCGTGGGGCGCGTCGTCCTCTCCGAATACGTGCATCGGTCCCATGACCTGCAAGCCCGGGGAATCCATCGGGACGAGAATCTGCGACTGACGCCGGTGCGGTGGGCCATCGGGATCGGTCTGCACCATGACGATCAGGATCTTGCAGCGCGGGTCGCCAGCGCCCGAGGTCCAATACTTCTCCCCGGTGATGACCCACTCATCTCCATCCTTGACGGCCCGACAGGAGATGTTCTTCGCGTCTGAGGACGGGGTGTCCGGCTCGGTCATGGCGTAGGCCGAACGAATCTCGCCGGCGAGGAGCGGGGTCAGCCAGCGCTCCTTCTGTTCGGGGGTACCGACTCGCTCGAGCACCTCCATGTTCCCGGTGTCAGGGGCCGAGCAGTTGAGGCACTCGCTGGCGATCGGGTTTCGGCCGAGTTCCATCGCGATGTAGGCGTAGTCGAGATTGCTCAACCCCTCGCCGGTCTCGGCGTCGGGAAGGAAGAAGTTCCAGAGACCCGCCTGCTTGGCGCGCTCCTTGATCCCGTCGAGCAACTCGAGCTGACCCGGCCCGTAGGACCAGCGCTCATCGCGGTCGCGTCCGAGTCGGAAGAACTCCTCCGTCTTCGGCTCAATCTCTGTCGCGATGAACTCCAAAACCCGCTCGTAGAGCGGACGGGCGCCCTCGGACATCCGGAGGTCGAACATGTCGGGGGTGGACTCCATGCCTGCCATACGGCGACAGTACCGCTGGTCCGCGACGAGCGAGCAGTCGGTGGACGAACGAGTAGTCAGTCCTCGCCAGCCGCTGAAGCATCGAGTTCGTCATCACCATCGTCACCCGGCCCGGGACGACCGTGACGGCGCCGATCGGCGATCCGGAGCCGTCGCTCTTGCTCGGCCTCCACCGCCGCCTCCTCCGCGACGAGTCGCTCCAGGCTGGCGAAGCGCGATGGGTCGAGAGCACCCGCAGAGATCGCGGCTCGCACCGCGCAGCCCGGCTCACGGTCGTGTTTACAGTCGCGGAAGCGACAGTCGTCCATGAGCGAGAACACATCGGAGAAGGCGCGCTCGATACCCCGGCCAGAGAGCCAGAGACTTACCGCCCGGAATCCGGGCGTGTCGATCAGCCAACCACCTCCCGGCACTGGCAGCAGACGCGTCGCGACGGTGGTGTGACGTCCGCGTTGATCCCCGTCACGAACCGCCCCCGTGGCCATCTCATCGCGGCCGAGCAGGAAGTTCACGATCGTCGATTTTCCGACCCCAGAGGCCCCAAGGAGCGCGAGCGTGGAGCCGTCGGCCGCGCGACGGCCGATCTCGTCCACCCCCTCACCGGTCACCCCGCTGACGACGAGCACCGGCACATCAGGAGCAACGGCGGTCAACTCGTCGACCACCGACGAGGGATCCTCGGCGACATCCACCTTCGTCAACACCACGGCGGGTGCCGCTCCTGAGTCGAAGGCCAGTACGAGTTCGCGCTCAAGTCGCCGCTGGTTGGGCGGGGCGGTGAGCGCGTGCACGAGGAAGACGACATCGATGTTGGCGGCGAGCACGTCGGGCACCGCCCGGTCACCCTCGTGGGAGGCGCGGCGTGTGAAGGCGGAAGTGCGCTCAATCACGTGCTCGATGCGCTCGCCATCGGCGTCGACCACCACCCAATCGCCGACGGCCACATCAGCGCCGATGTTGCGGACGCGGAGACCGTCGGAGTCGTCATGGGTCCGCATCACCGTCGACCAGCCGCGATCGATTCGCGCGACCCGGCCCGGCGTGTCGTGGGCGGAGGGTGCGCCGAGTTGCTGCCAGGACTCGGCGAACCGATCGGTCCAGCCGAGGAGGCGGTCAGGGCTCACACCCGAACGGTATCGCTGCCGCTCACAGGGTGCCCGCGACGAGTCGCGCCCGGACCTCGACCGCGCGTTCACGCACCTCAGCGATATCTGACAGCCGATTGAGGTTCGCGTACACGCGGGCCAAACGGTGGTTACCGCCGAGCTGATCTCGGTGTCGATCGAGGAAGTCCCAGTAGAGGGTCGTGAAGGGACAGGCATCCTCGCCGGTGCGACGTCGACGGTCGAAGGAGCACGGTCCGCAGAAGTCGGTCATCTTCGAGAGGTAGTTACCTCCGGCGACATAGGGCTTGGTGCTCATCGCGCCACCATCGGCGTACATGCCCATGCCGACGACGTTCGGCACCATCACCCACTCGGCTCCATCGACGAAGGTCTCCCACATCCAGTCGACTAGGGCGCGGGGTCGCACCCCGGCGAGCGTGGCGAGATTCGCGATCACCATGAGTCGGGGGATGTGGTGTGTCCAACCGTCCTCCGCTACCCACCGCGCGACATGAGCGACGCAGTTCATGTTGGTGGCGGCTCCGAGCAGCGCCGGAGGGACCTCCATTGAGTTGCCGAAGTGGTTGGCGTCGATGTAGTCGGCATCGTTCGTCCAGTAGAGGCCGGCGATGTACTCGCGCCATCCGATCACCTGCCGAACGACACCCTCGATCGAATTGAGTGGGATCCCGCCCTCACGATGCGCGGCGAGCACCGCGTCGACCACCTCGCGTGGATGGAGGAGTCCGTTGTTCAAATATGGACTGAGCATCGAGTGGTTGAGGTGACGGTGATGGCTGACTACCGCGTCCTCGTAGGGACCGAATCCCGGCAGGGCCTCCTCGACGAAGTGCGTGAGTCGCCGAAGCGCGCCTTCGCGGTCGGTGGCCCAGATCCCACTCCATGGACCACCTGTCAGGTCTAGGCCCGAGAGGAGCGAGTCCACCTCGGAGTCGATCGCATCGGGTTCATCGACGGGTGCTTCGGGCCACTGGCCTCCGTCGGCGGGAGGCGGAAGGCGATTCTCCTCGTCGAGATTCCAGCGACCTCCAACCGGAGACCCATCCTCCTCGATGAGGATTCCGAGCCGACGGCGTTGCCATCGGTAGAAGTCCTCCATCAGGAGCGAGCCGTCGCGCCGACGATGCTCCGTGGCCCAGGAGCGGAACTCGTCGCGGTGGCAGAGGAACTGGTCGGAGGGGATCAACTGAACGCCGAGCCGCTCGAGGAGAGCGGTCCCGGCTCGGTTGGCAGGCTCCAGAGCGACGATCCGGCCAGGACGGTGCTCGGCGATGTGGTGCTCAAGACCGGCCTGCATCGAGTCGGCTACTCGCCAGTCGACGGTGAATCCGAGGGAGCGGAGACGGTCGGCGAACCGGCGCATCGAGGCGACGTAGAAGTGCGCGCGTTGGCGGCTCCACCGCCTCGACTCGAGTTTCACTCGGGACACGACCATGAGCACGCGCGTCGCGGCTGGGTCGCGATCCGCGAGATGTGCGAGCCGCTCATCGAGTTGGTCACCGAGAACCCAGACGGTGTCGGTTGCCACGTCCGGGACACTAGGACCGACGCCATCATCGCTCCATCCGTGCCGGCGCCCGCTATGACACCGAGTTGGTCTCGACCCGGCATCGGGGCAAACTCACCGCTCCCATGGCCTCCACCGCATCCGGTCGCCCGCTCGTGATCGTCGAATCACCCGCGAAGGCGAAGACGATCTCCCGCTTCCTCGGCGACGAGTTCGACGTGCGCGCCTCCGTGGGCCATGTCGCCGACCTCCCCTCGAAGGGTCTCGCCGTCGACGTCGACAATGGGTTCAAGCCCACCTACGAGTTGACCGAGCGCGGGAAGCAGGTGGTGCGCGATCTCCGCGCCGCCCTGAAAGACGCCAGCGAGCTCTACCTCGCGACCGATGAGGACCGCGAGGGCGAAGCGATCAGCTGGCACCTCCTCGAGTATCTGAAGCCGAAGGTGCCGGTGAAGCGCATGGTGTTCCACGAGATCACCCGCGCGGCGATCGACCATGCGGTCGAGAACCCCCGGGGTATCGACTATGGGCTCGTCGACGCGGCCGAGACCCGTCGCATCCTCGATCGGCTCTACGGCTACGAGGTCTCACCCATTCTGTGGCGGAAGGTGAACCGCGGTCTCTCCGCCGGCCGTGTCCAGAGCCCGACGATCCGGCTCATCGTCGAGCGTGAGCGCGAACGGATCGCCTTCGTCTCGGCTGGTTACTGGGATCTGGAGTTGCTCACCGCGACAGCGCCAGCCTTCACCGCCCGCCTCATTGAGGTCGACGGGGTCCGAGTTGCCACCGGTCGCGATTTCGATGCGGCGGGTCGGGCCGATGAGCGCGTGCGGGTGCTCGACGAGACCGAGACCCGACGTCTTGCGACAGGACTTTCCTCGGCCGAGGTCCTCGTGCGATCCGTGGAGGAGAAGCCGTACCGGTCCTCGCCGAAGGCGCCCTTCATGACGTCGACCCTCCAGCAGGAGGCGGGGCGTCGGCTTCGTCTGTCGTCCTCCCAGGTGATGCGGCTGGCTCAGGGCCTCTACGAGCAGGGCTTCATCACCTACATGAGGACCGACAACGTCGTGCTCTCCGACGAGGCGCTGGGGGCGACCCGCGCGGCCGTCGAAGCGGAGTACGGAGCGACGTACCTCTCCGACGCTCCGAAGCAGTACTCCTCGAAGTCGAAGAACGCCCAAGAGGCCCACGAGGCGATCCGGCCGACCACCCCGTACCGCTCCCCGAAGTCGGTGTCCGGAGAAATCCGCGACCGCCAACAACTGGCGCTCTACACGCTCATCTGGCAGCGGACCCTCGCCTCTCAGATGGCTGATGCCCGCGGCGTCACCGTGAGCGTTCGGATCGGCGGGACGACCTCCGACGATGGCACCGACTGCCTGTTCGCCGCGAGTGGCACCACCATCACCTTCCCCGGACACCGCGCGGTGCTCGATAGCACCCCGACCGACGGGGACGAGCAGAGCGCTTCCAGCGACGATGTCCTCCTGCCCGAACTCACCGTCGGCGACCGCGTACCCGTTGCCGACCTCACCGCCGAGGGACACAGCACATCGCCTCCAGCGAGGTTCACCGAGGCCAGCCTCGTCAAACGCCTCGAGGAGCTCGGGATCGGTCGGCCGTCGACGTGGGCATCGATCATCCAGACCGTGCAGGACCGCGGTTACGTCTGGAAGAAGGGACAGGCGCTCGTCCCGACGTGGACAGCGTTCGCGGTGGTCGGCCTCCTCGAGCAGCATTTCGACGATCTCGTGGACTACGAGTTGACGGCGAAAATCGAGGAGGACCTCGATGGCATCGCTGACGGGTCACGTCAGAAGGACGAGTGGCTCCAGCGCTTCTACTTCGGTGCCGATGACCTCCCCGGCCTCAAGACCCTGGTCGAGGAGAATCTCGATCAGATCGACGCCGCGAGGATCAACACCTTCCCGATCGGCCTCGACGAGGAGGGCAACGAAGTCGTCGCCAAGCCCGGTCGCTATGGCCCATACGTGAAGCGGGGCGAGGACACCGCCTCCATTCCCGACACCCTCGCCCCGGATGAACTCACGATCGCCGAAGCGATCCGCCTCCTCTCGCTACCGAAGAGCGATGAGCCAATCGGCGAGCTCGACGGCCTCCCGGTCTTCGCAAAGAACGGCCGCTACGGCCCGTATGTGCAGTGGGGCACACCGGATGCTCCTCCACCCGGCATGGACAAGCCAAGGATGACGAGTCTCTTCGCGACGATGACTCTCGAGCACATCACGATGGATGACGCGGAGCGGCTGCTCACCCTCCCCCGCGTGCTCGGACACGATCCGAACGACGGCGAGGAGATCCGAGCCGACAATGGCCGTTACGGGCCCTACGTCGTCAAGGGTCGCGACTTCCGCTCGATCGACTCCGAGGACCAACTCCTCACGATCACCCTCGACGAGGCGGTGCGAATTTTCGAACTGCCGAAGGTGTTCAAGCGCGCCGGCCGGTCGATGGCCGCATCGGGTCCGCTTCGCGAGTTCGGCGACGATCCGGTCTCAGGGCGAAAAGTTGTCGCCCGAGACGGTCGCTTCGGTGTCTACGTCACCGATGGCGAGACCAATGCCTCGATCGGCAAGGGCGACCGAATCGAGGACATGCTGCCCGAGCGGGCCTTTGAACTCATCGCCATCAGGCGCGAGCAGGCACCAGCCAAGAGGGGCGCGAAGAAGTCGGCCCCGAAGAAGGCCGCTGCCAAGCGCCCGGCCAAGAAGGCCGCTGCAAAGAAGTCCGCGGCGAGGAAGACTCCGGCAAAGAAGGCCGGAGCCAAGCGCTCCTCCGACGACGCCAACTGAGGCCCCGTCTACATTGGCGTCGTGACGAGCCCCCGATACATCGCATTCGAAGGCTCCGAGGGCTGTGGGAAGAGCACCCACGCCACCCGTCTCGCCGTCTCGCTCGATGCGGTCCTCACCCGCGAGACCGGCGGCACCGCGATCGGGGAGCGGCTCCGCGCCATCCTCCACGATGTGGAGGTCGACGACCTCGACGAGCGAGCCGAGACACTCATCGTCGCAGCGGACCGAGCCCAGCATCTCGCCCAGGTGGTGCGCCCAGCCCTCGCTTCCGGACGCCATGTGGTGAGCGACCGCTCGGTGTACTCATCGCTCGCTTATCAGGGAGCCGGTCGGCAACTCGGAATGGACGAGGTGCTCCGGGTGAACTCCTGGGCCGTTGGCGACACGCTTCCCGATCTCGTGGTGCTGATCGCTGTTCCCGCTGAGGAGATGGAGATCCGACTCCGCAAGCGCGATCTCGATCGCTTTGAGCGGGCCGGAGCGGATTTCCACCGACGGGTGGCGGAGGCATTCGCCGAACTCGCCGAACGCGATCCTGCTCGATGGGTGGTCATCGACGGTCTCCTCCCCAAAGACGAGGTCGAGGCGATGATCCGCTCAGTCGTCGCGGAGCGCCTCGGGCTGTGAGCAACTCGGTCTGGGACGACGTCGTCGGTCAGGACCGCGCGGTCGAGCGGCTGCGCAGAGCAGCAGCGGACCCAGTGCACGCCTACCTGCTGGTCGGGCCGCATGGATCCACGGTTGAGCGGGCCGCTCGGGCGTTCGCCGCGATGCTCCTCACCGGCTCGGAGGACGCCGACAGCCGAGATGCGCGGCTCGTTATGGCAGGTGAGCACCCCGACTGCCGTGAGGTCGAGCGAATCGGCGCGGCGATCGACCGCGACCAAGCCGAGTGGATCAATGAGCAGGCCTGGCTCAGCCCAGTCGAGGGCGCGTCGAAGGTCATGTTGCTCCACGAGTTCCACCTGCTCTCGGAGATCGCCGCGGGGCGCCTTCTGAAGACCGTCGAGGAACCGCCGGAGTCGACGCGGTTCGTCATCCTCGCCGAGTCGGTCCCCTCGTCGTTGGTCACGATCGCCTCGCGGTGCGTTCGAGTCGATTTCGCCACCATCCCGGACGCCGTCATTCGCGATCGACTCATCGCCGAGGGTGTCGATCCCAACTTGGCTGAGGTCGTCTCGGCCGGGGCCGCCGGCGATCTCGAGCGCGCGAGAGTGCTCGCCGGTGATCCCGAGGTGGCCGAGCGACGAGCGGCGTTCGCTTCAGTGCTCGAGACCCTCGATGGATCGGGTCGCGCGGCGCTCGCCTTCGTCGACCGCGTGGAGCAGTTGATCGACCGGGCGGCAGAACCGCTCAAGGCCCGTCAGGCCGTCGAGGCCGCCGATCTTCAGGAGAGGATCGAACGGGTTGGCGCGCGGGGAAGCGGCCGGAAACAACTCGAGGAGCGCCACAAGCGAGAGCTCCGACGCTTTACCACCGACGAACTCCGGTCGGGGCTCTCCGCGATGGCCGGGGCCTACCGAGATGCCGCGGTGAGCGAGCGACTCGCCACCTCCGATGCTGCGCAGGCCGTTTCCGCGATCC
>RFQQ01000028.1 GCA_009924875.1 Actinomycetota bacterium
GAGCCGGTATGAGCCCGGATGGCACCTCCACCTACTTCCTTGCTCGACATATCGGCCTTCGTCGCATGCTCGACCTGACCCTCACCAACCGGGTGCTCTCGGCCCGCGAGGCCGAGGAGTGGGGGTTCGTGAACCGGGTGGTTCCCGATGACGAGGTCGACGCGGCCACCGCCGAGTTGGCCTCGACCTTGGCGGAGGGCGCCACCTTGTCGCTCGGCAACGCGAAGCGTCTTATCTATGAGGGCTTCGACTCGAGCCTCGAGGAGGCCGGAGAGCGCGAGGGGTCGGTGATCGCGAAGATGATGGCGACCCGGGATGGTCGCGAGGGGATCGCCGCGTTCGTCGAGAAGCGACCCCCGAGCTTCGAAGGCCGCTGACGCTCTTCGGAGGTCGCGGTCGCCCAGCCGTCAGTGGCGGGCGAGTCGGTCGATGGTTTCGGCGAACCCGGCGACCGTGTCGGTGATGATGTCAGCGACCGGCCTGATCTCGCCGATACGACCGGCGACCTGTCCGCTGAGGGCGATCGCCGCCTCCATGTCCCCACCGAAGTAGAGGGCCTGCGGGTCACCGAAGTCACCGAAGACGTTGTGGTCGGCAACGGCGAGTCGTTCAGTTCGCTCGGTTCGCAGCGCACGCAGGGCGGGAGAGTGTCGCTCGTTCAGGAAGAGTGTGTCGGTCTCGGCGGCAGCGAGGATGGCCCGCTTCCAGTTGTCGTGCACGGGGCTCTCGGCGCAGGCCACCATCTGGGTGCCCATCTGGACTCCTTCGGCACCGAGCGCGAAGGCAGCCGCCATCGTCGGCCCGTCGCAGATCCCGCCGGCAGCGATGATCGGCACATCGACCCGGGAGCGAATCAGTGGCAGGAGCACCATGGTCGACACCGGGGTGGGACTCTTGAAACCGCCGCCCTCTCCTCCCTCGACGACCAGTCCGTCGACTCCCGCGTCCACTGCTTTGAGGGCGGCCGAGAGGGTCGGCACGACGTGGTACACGGTGAGCCCGGCGTCCTTCAGCACTGAGGTGTAGCGGGTGGGGGATCCGGCCGAGGTAGTCACGAACCGCACCCCCTGCTCGATCACGAACTCGGCGATGGAGGGGTCCCGCACGAAGGCTTGGGCGATGTTGACGCCGAAAGGGCGGTCGGTGAGGTCGCGCATTCGTCGAATCTCGTCGCGGACGGCGTCGAGCTCTCCCGACGAGGTCTCGATGATTCCGCAGGCACCTGCGGCCGAGACGGCTGAGGCGAGTTGACTTCGGGCGATCCAGCCCATCGGCGCCTGAACGATCGGAATGGCGACGCCGAGATCGCGGGTGACCCGGTTGTCGAAGGCGGGATGCGCCGTCAACTCAGCCCTTGACGGAGCCGGCGAGGATGCCGCGCACGAAGTAGCGCTGCAGGGAGAAGAACACGACGAGTGGCACGAAGGCCTGCACGAAGGCCGCGGCCGGGAGGAGGTGCTCGTTCATGCCGAAGTCGCCGGCGAGGTTCGCGATGAGGATCGTCGTCGGGATCGCGTCGGGGTTGGTGCCGGCCATGGTGTTGGCGATGAGGTAGTCGTTCCAGGTCCACAGGAACTGGAAGATCGCGAACGCGGCGAGCACGGGGATCGACAGGGGTAGGACGAGGCGCCAAAAGATCGTGAAGTGGTCGGCGCCGTCGATCCGCGCGGCCTCGAACAGGTCACGCGGAAGTGACGAGATGTAGTTGTGGAGGAGGAAGATCGCGAACGGCATCGCAAAGCCGGTATGGGTCAGCCAGACCGCCGTCGTCGTATTCACCAAGTTGAAGTCGGGGATGATCGTGATCGTCTTGTCGAGCCACGGAAGCGTCAGGTGCGCGCCGTTCACATAGAGCTGGAGCAGCGGGATGAGCGCGACCTGCAGCGGGATGGCGAGCAGTGAGACGACCGCGATGAAGAGGCCCTTACGACCTTTGAAGTCGATCCACGCGAAGCCGTAGGCGGCGAAGGCCGCGATCGAGATCGGGATGATCGTCGCGGGAAGGCTGATCGCCATCGAGTTGAGGAGCGAGTTGCCGAGGCCGCCGCTGGTGGTCGAGTTGAAGATCGACTCGTAGTTGTCGAGGGTGAGTTCGTCGGGCTTTGTCGTCCACCAGGAACGCGACCGCTGGGCGTCCCGCGTGCGCCACGAGTTGATGAAGACGCTGAGGCTCGGGAGGCTCCACACGATCACGATGAACCAGAGGACGATGGTCGGCACGCGTCGCAGGGTCGCGTAGATCCGCTCGATGGGGCCGCTGCCGTGGGTGTGGACGGCGATGTCGCTCATCTCAGGACTCCCTCTGCATGCGGCGGATGTTGAGGAACATGATCGGCACCACCGAGATGAAGATCAGCATGGCGAGCGCGGCGCCGATGCCGGTGTCGCCGAAGGAGAACGCCTCGCGGAACATGTTGTTGGCGAGCACCTCGGTTCCGAAGTTGCCGTTCGTCATCACCTTCACGATGTCGAACACCTTCATGACGAGCACGATGATCGCGGTGACGACGACGCCGATGGTGGTGCCGATCTGGGGGAGTGTGACCCGCCAGAACACCTGTGAGTCGGTGGCTCCATCCACTTTGGCCGCCTCGATGAGTTCGGTCGGCACGGCCCGGATCGCCGCGGAGAGGATGACCATCGCGAATCCGGTCTGAATCCACACCAGCACGATCATCAACCAGAAGTTGTTGAACGGTGGGTCTTGAATGAAGTTGATCGGCTGGGCGACGATCGATCCGTCGTCCTTGATGCGGTGGCCGCCAACGCCGGTTCCGGTGATCTTCCAGTATCGGATGAGGAACCAGCCGACGAGGATGGCGAATACGGCGGGGGCCGCGGCGCGGCCCGGCTCGCCGCGGGTGAGGTTTCGGGCGATCGACACGAGCAGCAACCCGAAGATCACCGTGACGATGACGCCGATGATCAGGGTCGGCAGTCCGTCGCCGGTGCTCAGGCGACCAAGTGCGACCCAGAGGCTGTTGAACACGCCGGTCTGGGTCTTCGCCGAGTCCCGCGCGATGTACATGAAGCGCCAGATGACGGAGGCGCCGACGAGGGAGACGGCCATCGGCATGAAGATGAGCGACTTCGCGATGCGCTCTCCTTTCAGACCGTCGGCGAGCACGGCGATGGCGAGACCGAGCGAGGTGGAGAAGAGCGTGACGACGAGCACCCACCAGAGGTTGTTCACGATGGTGCCGCGCACCGTCGTGAACACGGCGAAGCCGATCAGGACCACGGCGCCGAGGAGCGGACCCGAACTGGCGCTGCCGAGCTCGATGACCCGACCCGTGCGCCGCTTCCCGCGGATGCCGAGAATGATGAAGAGGCCGAGCAGAGCCACACCGAGCCACATGAGTTGGCTGCTGAACATCTCGCGCCAGGTCGAGGTATCCCACGCCTTCGGGTCGGTGAAGATCGTCCGGTAGTTGTCGAGTCCGATGAACTCCTCGCTGTCGCGGTCGAAGAGCGACAGGTAGAGGGTGCGCAGTGCAGGGACCACCAGGTTCGTCGTGACGAAAAGCAGCGCGGGTCCGAGGAAGATGAACGCGCGGGAGCGCCGGTCCATGCGATCGCGTCCGGCGTCATCGGGGGCGTCGGGCCTCGCGGCGCGGATGCCGAAGAGCGCCCCGGGAACCGCGAGCGCGATGGTGGACCACGCGGCCGAGCCGGTTCCGAGTTCGGGGGCTCCCCAGGCGCCGACGATCCAGCCGATGGCGGCGCCGGTGAGGGCACCGGAGATGGTGTCGCGCCGCCGGAGCGTGGCGATCGCAGCGCCGAGTCCGGCGACGACTACGACGGCGATCGCGAGGGCGACGCCGTCGATCGCTGGGCGGAACTCGGCGCGGACGAGGGCTCCGCCGAATCCGGCGACCGCTCCGAGCCCGATCGCGCCGATGATCGTGCGTTGGGTTCGGGCCTCGCGCATGCTCATGAACGCGCCGCACACCGCGAAAGCGACCATGGCGAGGAGTGGGAACCAGATCCAGGCGACGAGTCGTTCGGACCAACCTCCGGTGGTGACCCACGAGGTGTCCCCGTTGCGTTCCGTGGCGATCTCGATGGTGCCCGAGCCGGAGATGATCCGGTTGCCAGAGAGGATGATGCCGAAGAGGAGGCCGCCGATACCGAGGCGCAGGGTCGCGAAGCGGGTCCAGTGCGTGCGGCCCTGGGCGACGATGAGGTTGGCGATGAGCCAGATGGCAGCGCTCGCCGAGACGGCGATGACGATCCGTGCCGTCGTCGACGACATCGCCCGCCTCGACGATCGCTGTGACGACAGTTCCTGCTTCGACCACGCTGCCCGCGTCACCGTCGACGATCGCGACGACGAGCGTCGCACCCCCGGTCATCGAGCCATCACGCATCGAACCGGGTGAGCTCTCGCGCGCGGAGGTGCCATCTGATCTCGCGCTCGTCTTCGGCTCCTCAGTTGAGGGTCGTCCCCTAACCGTCACCCGACGCGGCGATCCGCTTGGAGTTCGGGTGCTCGTCATTGGCTGCATCCACGGCAACGAGGCCGACGGCATGGCGATCGTCGATCGCCTCGAATCGATCGAGGTTCCCGACGGGGTCGAACTCTGGCTCGTACCGACCATCAACCCGGATGGGACGGCGGCCGACATCCGACACAACGCCTCCGGTGTCGACCTCAACCGAAACTTCCCCGTCAACTGGGCGCCGCTCGCGGAGCCGGGGGATTGGCAGTACGGCGGTCCATCGGCAGCGAGCGAGCCCGAGACGGCAGCGACCGTCGCGCTCGGCGAACTTGTTCAACCGTCATTGGTGCTCTGGTTCCACCAAGACCTCTACCGCATCTCCCCGGCGCGGGGCCTGTCGGGTCAAGTCCGCGAGCGATACGCCGAGCTCACCGGCCTTCCGCTCATCGAGGTCACTGGGGGTACCTACACCGGAACGGCGTCGCAGTGGTCGCGGACGGTCACGGTGGACACCGGTGTTGGTTTCACCGTCGAGCTCGGGCCCTCGCTGAGTGAGGACGAAGCCGAGCGGCACGCGCTCGCAGTGGTGACCGTTGCCAGCGAGTTCGTCGCCGGGTGATGCTCAGGCCCGGGCGAACCAGTCGCCCGAGGGGATGACGGTGAGGTCGAGTCCGCTCCCGTACTCGTAGGCCCAAACCTGCGTACCGGAGGTCGTGGTCAGGATCACGCGTCGGTAGAGACCGTCGACGGTGTCCTCCACGATGTCGAGTTCTCGGAGCGCCTCCTCGCGAGTCGACTCCGACAGCCCGAAGTGGATTCCGCGGATACGTCCGGATCCTCCGAAGACAGCAGCCGGGTAGTCGAGTCCGGTGTCGTAGAGGGTGCCGGCCACGGTGTCCTCGATCCCGTCGTCGCTGACGTAGGGCTCGAGCAACGCCCATCGGCAGTCCCCCGGGCGGAGCGTGCCGTAGACGAAGAGCCGTTCGGGATCGGGGTGGCTCATACGGATTGCTCGTGCTGATGGGTCGCCGCGATGATGTCGTCGACACTGTCGCCGACCCGTCCGGGGAGCACGATCAAGGTGCCGATCACACCGGCGAGCAGCGACGCGGTGAGAACGCCGATGCGGGCGTCCTCGCCGAGGATCGACTCGCCGAAGGCCAATTCGGTCACGAAGAGCGACACGGTGAAGCCGATGCCGCCGAGCGCCCCAGCGCCGATCACGTAGCGCCAGGTCACCCCGTTCGGCAGTCGGCCGATTCCGGTGATGACGGCGAGAGCGGTGGCGAGGCTGATGCCAACGGTTTTGCCGATCACGAGACCAGCGATCACTCCCCAGGTGACCGGCGAGGAGACGGCGTCGTTGATCACTTCGCTGGAGATGACGACACCGGCGTTGGCGAGGGCGAACACGGGAACGATCAGGAAGGTGGACCAAGGGTGCAGTCGATGCTGGAGCCACTCGACGACCGAGACGCTCTCGCGAGCACGTCGTGTCACCGCGGAGGCGAGTTCGGCGTCGAGCGCCTCGGGAAGATCGGCGACGTCGACCGAGGTGCGTTGGCGACGGGCGGTGACCGGTGAGGCGAGACCGAAGGCGACCCCGGCGAGGGTCGGATGAATGTGCGCCTCGTGGAGCGAGATCCAGCAGATTGCGCCGAGCGCGAGGTAGGCGCCGACCCAGGGGACGCGCGAGCGGATACAGAGGGCGATGACGAGGCTGGCGACGGCGAGGGCGAGCCACGGGAAGCTGACCCCCTCGGAGTAGAAGACCGCAATGACGACGATCGCGCCGATGTCGTCGACGATGGCGAGGGCGAGCAGGAAGAGTCGGAGCCAGGCGGGAGCGCGGGTGCCGATCAGCGCGACGACGCCCATGACGATCGCGATGTCGGTGGCCATCGGGACACCCCAGCCGTGGGAGCCCTCACCACCGAGGTTCATGATGGCGAAGATGCCTGCGGGCACGGCCATGCCGCCGACGGCGGCGATGATCGGCAGCGCGGCCTGTCGGGGGTCGCGCAGTTCGCCGTGGGTGACCTCGCGCTTGATCTCGAGCCCGGCCACGAAGAAGAAGAGCACCATCGCGAGGTCGTTGATCCATTCGCGGATGGTCAGTTCGAGCACCCGACCGTTGAGGTCGATTCCGATACTCGCCTCCCAGAGCGAGGTGTACGACCCCGACCAAGGTGAGTTGGCCCAGATGAGGGCGATGGCGGCGCTGATGACGAGCAGCACACCCGCGGTCGACTCCCGGTGGAGGACCTCGATGAGGGGGTTGATCGCGGTGGAGCGACGCTCATCTCGGTTGGACACGCGGGTGAGTATCGCAGTGGAAACGCCCGGTCCACCCTGTCGGTGCGAAAGGGGCGCTGGTACCTTCCGGGCATGCCGATGCGCGCCGTGGTGGCCGAGACCGGATCGGGACCTCTCGCGAACGAGGTGGTCGTCGGATCGCATCGTCTGGTCGCCGATGAGCCCGAATCCCTCGGTGGCGGTGACACCGGTCCGGGGCCGTACGGACTGCTGTGCGCGGCGCTTGGGGCCTGCACCTCGATGACCATCCGCATGTACGCCGATCGGAAGGACTGGCCCCTCGAGCAGGTGGAGGTCACCGTCGACCACGAGCGGGTCGACGGGGTCGACGTGTTCACCAAGTCGATCGCGTTGACGGGCGACCTCGACGAGGTCCAGGGCGACCGGCTTCGTGAGATCGGCGGACGTTGCCCGGTGCACCGGACTCTTGAGGCGTCCTCGCGGGTGGTGACGCGGTGAGCGCCGACCATTCGGCGCCGCTCGCCGAGCGGGTCTCCCTTCTGGCCGGTTCCGACACGTGGCACACGCCGGCGGCCGCCGGGGTACCCGCGATCAGGATGTCCGATGGTCCGGCCGGGGTGCGTGGCACTTCGTGGCGAGGCCCCGCCTCGGCGTCGTTCCCGTGCGGGACCGCCCTGGGCGCTTCCTTCGATCGGGAACTCGTGGCGGAGGTCGGGCGAGCTTTGGGGCGTGAGGCTCGGTCGAAGTCCTCTCATGTGTTACTCGCGCCGACCATCAACCTTCATCGGACACCGGTCGGCGGACGCAACTTCGAGTGCATGAGCGAGGATCCGTTCCTGACGGCCGAGATGGCCGTCGCCTATGTCGGTGGTGTGCAAGAGGAGCGGGTGGCGTGCTGCATCAAGCACTTCGTCGGCAATGACACCGAGTTCCAGCGGATGACGATCTCAGCCGAAATCGACGAGCGGACGTTGCGCGAGCTGTACCTCATGCCGTTCGAGCGGGCAGTGGCGGCCGGTGTGCGATCGATCATGACGGCCTACAACCGGTTGGGGGGCGTTTTCTGCGCCGACCATGAGTGGTTGCTCCGGACCGTTCTGCGCGGGGAGTGGGGTTTCGACGGCGTTGTCGTGTCCGACTGGTTCGGTCTTCACTCGACGTCCGAGGCGATGCGAGCTGGTCTTGATATCGAGATGCCGGGACCCACCCTGCATCGAGGTGATGCGCTGGTGGCCGCGGTTGATTCGGGGGAGGTCGGTGAGCGTCTCGTCGACGACGCGATCGATCGTGTGGCAGCGCTGGCGGAGTGGACGGGTGCTGGATCGGACGACGGGTCGGAGATCACTCTCGATGACCCGGTCACTTGGGAGGTGCAGCGACGCGCCGCGGTCGCCGGAACCGTGCTGCTCGCGAATCGAGATGAGCAGTTGCCGTGGGATGACACGGTCGGACGGGTCGCGGTGATCGGCCCCTACGCGGCGGTTGGCCGACCGCAGGGCGGTGGCAGCGCCCGGGTCACTCCGGCCCGGTTCGCCCCGATCGTTGAGACCTTGATCGCTCGCGGCGTCGAGGTCGAGCAGGTGCAGGGATGCTCGATCGAGCGCTATCACGCCCCGATCCGAGGTGAGGTCGAACTCGTCGTCACCGATGAGCATGGCGCGACGGTCTCCTCGACGCTGACGGCGACGGCAGCCTTTTGGCAGGAGGGGCCGGCCGAGGGTTTGTCGCGGCGCTTCGCCGCGTCGATGTCGACGAGCTTCACGCCGGATGTCGATGGCGTGTGGACGGTGGGCGCCCGCTCGGTCGGGGCGTGCACGGTCTCGGTCGACGGTGTTCTCGCACTTGAGATCTCGGCTGATGATCGCGGGGGGTCGTTTTTCGACTACGGCTCTCCCGAGCGACTCGCCGAGGTGCCGCTCGAGGCGGGCCGCGAGGTGACCGTCACGATCGA
>RFQQ01000029.1 GCA_009924875.1 Actinomycetota bacterium
GCTCGACGCCATCGCCGAGCGGATCCCGCCACCCACGGGGTCGGCCGACGACCCGCTGCGGGCGCTCATCTTCGACTCCCAGTTCGACCAGTACCGCGGTGTTGTCTCGTCGGTCCGCGTCGTCGATGGGACGCTCACCTCGGGCACCCGACTCCAGTTCATGCAGGCCCAAGCCACCCACGAGGCCCTCGAGATCGGTGTCCGGCGTCCGGCCACCACGCCGGTCACCACCCTCGGCCCCGGTGAGGTGGGCTACCTCATCGCCGGAATCAAAGACGTCGGCGACGCCCGCTCCGGAGAGACGGTCACCACGACGCCCCGCGGGGCGACGACCGCTCTCGAGGGCTACCTCGATCCGAAGCCGATGGTGTTCTCAGGACTCTTCCCGATCGACGGCGACGACTTTGAAGACCTGCGTGACTCGCTCGCCAAGTTGAAACTCAACGACGCCTCCGTGACCTATACGCCGGAGTCGTCCGGCGCTCTCGGCTTCGGCTTTCGGTGCGGCTTTCTCGGTCTGTTGCACATGGAGATCGTGAAGGAGCGTCTCGAGCGCGAGTTCGGTCTCGCCCTCATCGCAACCGCACCCTCGGTCGAGTACCGCGTGACCCGAACTGACGGTCACATCTCGGTGATCGACAATCCCTCGGACCTGCCGCCGGTGCAACAGGTCGACTTCATCGAGGAGCCGGTGTTCAAGGTCTCGATCATCACGCCCACCACCTACACGGGGGCGCTCATGGAGCTCTGTCAGACCCGTCGTGGCGAGATGAAGCGGATGGAGTACCTCTCGCCCGAGCGAGTGGAGCTCAACTACGAGATCCCGCTCGCTGAGGTCGTCGTCGACTTCTTCGACCAGTTGAAGAGCCGCAGCCAGGGATACGCCAGCCTCGACTACGAACTCGCTGGCTACCAGCGCTCCAATCTGGTGCGGGTCGACCTCCTGCTCAACGGGCAACCGGCCGACGCGTTCTCGACGATCGTGCACCGGGAGAGCGCGGAGTCGTACGGGCGGCGGATGTGCGAGAAGTTGCGTGAGCTCATCCCGCGCCAGATGTTCGACGTTCCCATTCAGGCCGCGATCGGCGGCAAGGTCATCGCCCGAGAGACCGTGAAGGCCAAGCGCAAGGACGTGCTGGCCAAGTGCTACGGCGGCGACATCACACGAAAGCGCAAGCTGCTCGAGAAGCAGAAGGAGGGCAAGAAAAGGATGAAGGCGATCGGTCGGGTCGAAGTGCCCGGCGACGTGTTCATCTCGGCCCTCAAACTCGATGACTGAGCCGGCCGATCACCGTGAGTGACACCGCTGGCCGGGCTCCCGTCGCCGGACCGTCCACCTTCCGCTCCCTCCGGCATCGCAACGCGCGTCTGTTCCTCGGGGGACTGTTCGTCTCCCAGATCGGAGCGTGGGTGCAATACACCGCGCTCGCGATCGTCGTCGACCGGCTAACCGGATCCACAACGGCCATCGGTGTACTCACCGCCCTACAGTTCGGCCCGCTCCTCGTGCTCGGCGCCTGGGCCGGATCCTTCGCCGACCGGGTCGACCGGCGACGGATCGTGCTCATCACGCAAAGCCTTCTCGCGCTCCAAGCCGTCGCCCTCGCCATCGCGGACTTCGTCGACGTGTTGAACGTGGGTGTCGTGTACGCCCTCACGCTCGCGCTCGGCATCGTCTCCGCGATCGACAACCCGGCGAGGCGGGGGTTCGTTATCCAACTCGTCGATCAGCATGAGATCTCCAACGCGATGTCGTTGAACACCGCGACGATGACCGGTTCGCGCATCTTCGGCCCGGCGATCGCCGCGCTCCTCATCACCCGCGTCGGAACCGGATGGCTCTTCGCGCTGAACGCGGTCACCTCGATCGCGATCATCCGCTCGATCCTCGCCGTCGATCGCTCGAAGGTTCACGAGGCGCCCAAGGTGGCGCCCGGCGGTCGACCGATCCGCGACGCCCTCGCGTACATCCGGGCAACCCCCAGCCTCGGAGCCACCTTCGTCGTGTTCGCCGTCGTTTCGACCTTTGGGTACAACCACAACGTCTCCCTCCCGAGGATCGCCAACGAGATCTGGCGGAACGAGCAGTGGTTCGGCTGGGTGATGACCGTCATCAGCCTCGGCAGCATGATCGGCAGCCTCATGACCGCTGCTCGTCCGGCGGTCACGATGAGGTGGATGGCTGGGCACGGCCTGATCCTCGGCCTGAGCGGACTCGCGCTCGCCTGGACGCCGAATGGATGGCTCGCGCTGGTCGTCGCCATCCCGCTCGGCCTCGGCGGTGCCGCCTTCATCGCCTCCATGAACTCCTTCAGCCAGCAGGAGTGCCCCCCGGAGATGCGAGGTCGGATACTCGCCTTCATCGCGATCGCCTTCCTCGGCTCCTACCCGATCGGAGGACCGATCACGGGGATCGTTGGCGACCTGATCGGACTCGAGTGGTCGATCGCGTACGGGGCGACGATCACCACGCTCGCTGTGCTCTGGCTGATCGCGCGGGTCGTGCCGCGTGCGGGTCTCCAAGTGGCGACCGAAGTCAACGTCGGCTGAACTGTGAGTGTGACGAGCCGAACGAGTGTGGTGTGGTTCCGGCGGGATCTGCGCACCATCGACCATCCGGCGCTGTCGCGGGCCGCATCGGAGGGGTCGGTCCTTCCACTCTTCGTCATCGACCCCGCCTTCTCCACCTCGTCGACGGTTCGCCGGGCAGCTCTCGCGGAGGTGCTCGACTCCCTCAACCGCGAACTCGGGGGAACCCTCCACATCGCCGTCGGAAACCCGGTCGACGTCGTCGCGAGTGCCGCCGAAGCGGTCGGTGCGGAATCCGTTCACGTCAGCCGTGACCACGGTCCCTATGGCCACCGCAGGGACGCCGCCGTGGCCGAGCGACTGCGAGCCGACGGGCGGCGCCTCGTCGGGACCGGCTCGAATCATCTCGTCGACCCGACCTCGGTGACCAAGGCCGACGGCAGCCCCTATGCCGTGTTCACTCCGTTCAGCCGCACATGGCGCTCGGTGCTCGCCGAGTCGGGCAACACCGCCCTCTTCGATTCGCCGAGCGGCGTCGACTGGATCACCGGCGTGCCCGGAGCCGAGCCCGACCCTCGCGCGGCCCTCGCATTGGCCCCCGAGGACGCCACCCCGAGCGACGATGCGCATCTCGATCGCTCGACGGCGAGCGCGCTCAAGCGCTGGGCGACCTTTCGCGATGAGGGACTCGACCACTACGAGGAGCGACGGAATCTGCCCGCTGAAGCGGGGACGAGCTCGATGTCGTCCGCGCTCCGATTCGGACTCGTGCATCCCGCTCGATTGCTCGCCGATCTCGATCCGAGTTCTCCCGACCACCAGACGTTCGAGAGTGAGTTGTGCTGGCGCGACTTCTACGCCGATGTGCTGTTTCGCCGCCCTGAGACCGCCTGGGAGAACCTCGATCGTCGACTCGATCGAATCGCCCTCGACACCGACGAACAGGCCCGTGAGCGATTCACGGTCTGGTGTCGTGGACGAACTGGTTTCGAGATCGTCGACGCCGGAATGCGCCAGCTCCTCGCGACCGGGTGGATGCACAACCGCGTGCGCATGATCGTCGCCAGCTTCTTGGTGAAGGACCTGCATCTGCCTTGGCAGTGGGGGGCACGATTCTTCATGGAGCACCTCATCGACGGCGACATCGCCTCGAACAACCATGGCTGGCAATGGGCCGCGGGAACGGGCACCGATGCCGCTCCGTATTTCCGAGTGTTCAACCCGGTCACCCAGGCTGAACGGTGGGACCCTGACCGGACCTACCGATCTCGCTGGATCCCCGAACTCGACACGGCTGCGTATCCCGCCCCGATGGTCGACCACGCGCGGGAACGCGATGAGGCGCTCGCCCGGTACAAGGCGGCACGCAGTGGTTAGCACTCGGTAACCTCAAGTGCCAGATGCTCGACGATCGCAAGACCGCCATCCTGAGTGCCGTCGTCCAGGAGTACATCGCGACCGCACAGCCCGTGGGCTCGTCCCACATCGCCAGCGCGCCCGGCGTGCAGGTGTCCCCAGCGACCGTGCGCAACGACATGGCGGTGCTCGAGCAGGAGGGGTTCCTCGTCCAGCCCCACACCTCGGCCGGTCGCGTCCCGACCGACAAGGGCTACCGCTTCTTCGTCGACCACCTGACCGAACCGGGTCGGCTCGACGCGACCCGCTCGGCCGAGGTGGGTGACTTCTTCTCCGCTGCCCACGGGCGCCTCGAGGAATTACTTCACCAGACCTCCGATCTCCTCACCCGCCTCACGAACTCCGCCTCGATGGTGCTCGGACCCGCTGCCGCGGCCGCGGTGGTGCGTTCGGTCCAGATCGTCGGGCTATCGACGACCACGGCCACCGCCATCCTCGTGCTCTCCAACGGGACCGTGGCGAGCGAGGTGATTGACCTGCCCGATGACACCGTCGACGACGAGATCCGTCGCGCGGCGGCCCACCTCGACTCGATGCTCTCTGGACGCTCGATCGGCGATACCAGCACGGTGCCGACCCTCGGCGAGGCTCGAGTCGACGAGATCGCCGTCGCAGCGCTCGACGCGCTGAGACGGGCCTCCAGCGACGACCAGGTGTTCGTCGGCGGCGCCTCGACGGTGGCCGCCTCCTTCGATGCCGTGGAGGTGGTGCGCGACGTGCTCCACACCCTCGAGCAGCAGTTCGTCGTCGTCTCCCTGGTGCAGAACATCCTCGATCGCGGGATGTCGGTCGCGATCGGCGTCGAGCACGGCGTGGAGCCCCTGGCCGCGTGCTCCGTGGTTGTCGCGCCGGTGGTGGTGGACGGCGAGCACCTTGGCTCAGTCGGTGTGCTCGGCCCGACTCGCATGAACTACCCGCAGGCGCTCGCGACCGTCGGTCTGGTGAGCGACCGCCTCGGCCGACACCTCGGGGACGCCGGCTGATGGCCGACTTTTACGAGTTGCTGGGCGTGAACCGCTCGGCCTCCGCCGAGGAGATCAAGAAGGCCTACCGCAAGCGAGCTCGCGAGCTGCACCCTGACGCGAACCCCGACGATCCGGATGCCGCCGAGCGCTTCAAAGAACTGGCTCGCGCCTATCAGGTCCTCTCCGATGACGATCAGCGATCTCGCTACGACCGCTTCGGGGAGGCCGGAGTGTCGGGAGCCGGGGGAGGGGCCTCAGCCGAGGACGTCTTCGGCGCTGGACTTGGCGACATCTTCGACGCCTTCTTCGGGGGAGGCAGCCCGTTCGGCGGCGGCACACGCGGTCGCGGCCCGACCGGCCCGCCGCGCGGCCAGGACATGGAGGTCGTCGCCGATATCTCCTTCGAACAGGCCGTATTCGGCGACCGGATCCCGGTGCCGCTCCGGTTGCCCTCGCCCTGCCCGGACTGCGCGGGAACTGGAGCCGGGGCGGGGACCAGGCCAGTCACCTGCTCGGAGTGCTCCGGTAGCGGTCAGGTTCGGCGGGTTCGACAAAGCGTGCTCGGCCAGATGGTCACGAGCGCCGCGTGCAGCCGATGTGGCGGCATGGGCGAGGTGATCGCCACCCCATGCACCATCTGCCGAGGTGAGGGTCGGGTCACCGCTGAGGAGACCTATGACGTCGACGTGCCCGCCGGTGTCGACACAGGAGCGACCCTCCGGTTGAGTGGGCGCGGCGCGGCAGGACCCCGTGGTGGTGGTCGCGGAGATCTCTACGTCCATCTCCGGGTCGCCCCCCATGAGCGCTACGAGCGCGACGGCACCGATCTCGTGACGCGGGTGCCGGTGTCGGTGTCTCAGGCCGCGCTCGGCACGACCGTCGACCTTCCCACCCTCGACGGTGATGAGGAGTTGCAGATCCCGGCCGGCACGCAACCCGGACACGAGTTCGTGCTCCGGGGACGTGGTGTTCCACGGCTCCAGGCTCGAGGCCGCGGGGATCTCCGCGTCGTCGTCGACGTTCGGGTCCCCACCGATCTCGACGACACCGAGACCGAGATACTCACCCGACTCGCCGAGCACCGTGGGGAGCGGATCGGCACCTCCGGGGGTGCCAGCCTGTTCTCCCGGATCAAGTCGGCGTTCTCGTGACCGACGAGCTCCGGGCCTCCGACGGCCATCTTCTTGTCGACGATCTCGCTCACCCCGAACTGACCGAGGAGGCCGAGCATCACCTGACTCGGGTCCTGCGTCTTCGCGATGGACGCCTCGTCACCGTCACCGACGGTCTCGGACGCTGGAGATCCTGTCGCCTCGAGTCCGGGGCGCTCGTCGTCGAGGGCGACATCCACCATGGTGTCGACCGGCCGAGCATCACGATCGCTGCTGCCATCCCGAAGGGCGACCGGGTCGACTGGATGGTGCAGAAACTCACCGAACTCGGTGTCGAGCGAATCGTGCTGATGCGCTGCGAGCGATCGGTGGTCGACTGGCAGGGAGAACGGGTCGAGCGTCAGCTCGACCGGCTCCGCCGCATCGCGGTCGGCGCGCTCCAACAGTCCCGGGGGCTGCGCATGCCGAGCCTCGAGGGTCCGGTCCTAGCGAGTGAGGTGCTCGGGGCGATGCCGATGGCTGAGCCGGGCGGGGAGGCGCTCACTGGAGTCGACCGGTCCATCGCCATCGGACCCGAAGGTGGCTGGAGCGGCACCGAACTCGACGCCGCGACGAGGCGGGTCGATCTCGGACCGGGGGTACTGCGCGTCGAGACGGCGGCGGTGACCGCGGCCGTCCTGATGACTCGAGTCGCGACGTGAGCGACGCTGCCGGTTTCGGCGTCTACGTTCACATCCCGTTCTGCGCCTCCAAGTGCGACTACTGCGCCTTCGCGACTTGGACCGACCGAGCTCACCTTATGGAGTCGTATCTCGCCGCGGTCGAGCGTGAGATCGAACAGGCCGGTCTGCCCGATGCCACGTCGGTCTTCGTTGGTGGCGGCACCCCTTCGCTCGTCCCCGCGGAACGTCTGGCCGCTCTGATCGACACCATTCCCGTGGTCGAGGGAGCGGAGATCACCGTCGAGTGCAATCCCGACGATGTCGACTCGGCGCTCACGACCGCCTACGCCGCGGCTGGGGTGAACCGCATCTCTCTCGGAGTGCAGTCGATGGTTCCCGAGGTGCTCCAGCGACTCGGGCGACGCCATGACCGCGACAACGTCGCTTGTGCGGTGGAGGCCATTCGCTCGGCGGGTATCCCGACGTTCAACCTTGACCTGATCTATGGAACGGTGGGGGAGACCGACGACGACTGGCGGAGCACCGTCGAGCAGGTACTCGAACTGGAACCTCCCCACATCTCGGCGTACGCCCTCACCGTCGAAGCGGGCACGCCCCTGGCGGAGCGTCACGCGGATCATCCCGACGATGATGTGCAAGCGGACCGTTACGAGATCGTCGACGAAGCGCTCACCTCGGCCGGTCTGATGGGTTACGAGATCTCGAACTGGGCGCGACCCGGGCACGAGTGCCGTCATAACGGTCTCTACTGGTCGCAGGGTGACTACCGCGGAGTCGGGTGCGCCGCGCACTCGCATCGGGCTGGGCGACGCTGGTGGAACGTGCGCACCCCTGACCGATACATCGACCTCGTCAACTCAGGTGGAAGCACCGAAGCGGCGGGGGAGGACCTCGACGAGGAGACCCGACTGTTCGAGGGGCTCGAACTCAGCCTGCGCACCCGCGAGGGGGTGCCGCTCGAGCGGCTCGATGGTGAGGCGCTCCCCGGGATCGTGGAGCGGCAAGGCGACCGCTGGGTGCTCACTCGTCGCGGACGGCTCATGGCCAACGAGGTCAGCACGCACCTGATCCTGTGACCCGACCGGCCGGTGGTGCCGACTCCGGCCAGGGGGTACACTCCGACCCGCTACGGGCGCGTAGCTCAGTTGGTTAGAGCGCCACCATGACACGGTGGAGGTCCCGGGTTCGAGTCCCGTCGTGCCCACCACACCCCGGCCGCGGCCGGGG
>RFQQ01000030.1 GCA_009924875.1 Actinomycetota bacterium
GGGGTGAGGCGCGCCTCACCCGAATAGCCGTCGTCGAGACCGGCCATGATCTTCAACAGGCTCGACTTACCGGCGCCGTTCCCGCCGATCACGCCGATCTTCGCCCCCGGATAGAACGACAGCGAGATGTTCTCGAGGACCGTGCGATCCGGCGGGTAGTGCCGGGCGAGCTTGTAGCAGGTGTAGATGAACTCGTGTGCCATGCGGGCCTGAACCTACCGGCCCCGCCGCTCAGGGGTGGATGACGGGGAACCGCTCGTCATCGAGCGGGTCGCCGACCGCGAGACCCTCGGGCTCGAACGTCGGTGACACCGGCCATGGCCGCTCGGCCCAGACCGCGTCATCACCCACCCAGCGCAGGCTGACCGCGCGTCGCGCCGTCGCGTTCGGATTCCCCGGCGCGCCGTGAAGGGTTCGGTAATGGAAGCACACGACATCACCCGGTTCGACCGGGAGGCTGATCACCGTCTCGCCGTCGAGTTCGCCGTCGGAGCCGACGAAACGATCCGGGAGTTGCTCGTAACGGTCGTCGGCCGTGCCGTAGGGGGCGTGGTCGATGAAGCGCCGAGGAATGAACCACCGGTTCCAGCGATGCGAGCCGGCGATGAAACGCAGCGCCGACGACTCCGGCACGGGATCGAGCGCGATCCACATCGAGACGTTCTGGTCGCCATCGACGCAGTAGTAGGGCTGGTCGTGATGCCACGGGGTCCGCTCTGTGGCCCCGGCTTCCTTGATCAGCACATGCTCGTGGAAGAACCGAGCGGTACGGGACTCCATCAGCGTCGCCGCGGCCGCTGCGAGGGAGCCCTCGCGAACGATCTGCTCGTACTCAGGAACTGAGCGCCAGGTGACGTAGTCACTCCAGAAACCGACCGCGCTGGTCGGGTCGGTGTACCAGTGCGCGTTGGGACTCGGAGACTCACGGTTTCGCTCGACACCAGCGGCGAGCAGAGCGAGATGTTCCGCGGAGACGGCGCCGCGCAACACGGTCGCGCCGTCTCGCTGGAAGTCCTCGATCGTCTCGGCGCTCACGGTCACGGCTGCCACCCGGCCGACCGTACCGGCCCGGGACGCCAGCCGTAGAGTGCGAACGCCATGGCCACCGCGCAGCCGACCACCGGAAACACCTCCCACGAGGACGTGGCGCTGCGACCGATCGACTGGGCGTTGCTCGCTGTGCCGGGCCTTGTCTGGGGATCGAGCTTCTACCTGATCGCCGTCGGGCTCGAGTCGTTCCACCCGGCCTTCATCGGTTGGGTGCGAATCGCCGTCGGTTTCACGGTGCTCTCCCTCGTGCCCCGGGCGCGTACCCGCCTTCCCGCCGACACGCGGCCGACGACCGCCCTCCTGTCGGTGACGTGGATGGCGCTACCCCTCACCCTGTTCGCCTTCGCCGAGGAACGGGTCTCCTCGAGCATCACCGGCATGCTGAACGGGATCAACCCGGTCACCGTCGTCGTGGTCGGCCTCATCGCTTTCGGTGTCCGGCTCAACACCGGCCGGATCATCGGGCTCACCATCGGCACGATCGGAGGAGTGCTGATCGCCCTTCCGACGATCGGCGAAGGGTCGTCGAGCGTGGCCGGCATCGTGATGATCCTCGTCGCGCTCACCTGCTACGGCATCGCCATCAACGCCGCGGGTCCGCTGCAGCGCGCTCACGGCGCTCTGCCGGTGATCCGACGATCACTTGGGGGCGCTGCTCTTCTCGCCCTGCCGACCGGTATGTGGGGCCTCGCTCAGTCGGAGTTCTCATGGCCGAGCGCGCTGGCCACCGCCGTGCTCGGAACCTTCGGCACCGGACTCGCCTATGTGGTCCACCTCGGCAACGTCGGACGTCTCGGGTCCACGCGCGCGAGCACCACCACCTACCTCATTCCCGGAGTATCGATCATCCTTGGCATGGTCGTACTCGGGGAGGAGGTCGCTGGCCTCGCGCTACTCGGCAGCGCCATCGCCCTCGTCGGCGCATGGCAGGTCAACCGCAGCACCTGAGGGTGGGCCGGCGCGCGGATACGCTCACCACGTGATCCCCACCGTTGTCGATTACGCAGATCCGGACGCGCCGAGAGCGTTCACCGAGAGCCTCCGAAACACCGGATTCGCCGTGCTGGTGAACCATCCGCTTCCGTGGGAACTCGTCGAGGGCATCTACGCCGAGTGGTCGGAACTGTTCACCTCCGGGGCCGCGATGGACTACCTCGTCGGCGCCGACGGCCAAGAGGGGTACTTCCCGCCCGACACCTCCGAGACGGCCAAAGGCAACGACGTCCGCGATCTCAAGGAGTTCTTCCACGTCTACCCGTGGTCGACGATCTACCCAAGCGAGGTCAGCGACGCCGCGCTCCGCTACCGAGACATCGCGTGCGAACTGGCCTCGACGCTGCTCGGCTGGGTCGATGACAACACTCCCCCCGAGGTTGCGGCCCGGCTCTCGCAGTCGATCCGCTCCATGATCGAGGGCAACACACGGACCCTGCTGCGCGTGCTCCGCTATCCGCCGCTCACCGGCGACGCCCCTGAGGGGGCGATCCGCGCCGCCGCCCACGAGGACATCAACCTCCTCACCGTGCTTCCGGCCAGCGATGAGTCCGGACTCGAACTCCTCGGTACCGACGGCGAGTGGTACGCCGTGCCCTGCGACCCGGGCTCGATCGCGGTGAACTGCGGGGAGATGCTCGATCTCGCGACCGACGGCTACTACCCGGCCACCACCCATCGCGTGGTGAACCCGACCGGAGACGCAGCTCGTCGCGCCCGGATGTCGCTTCCGCTCTTCCTCGGTGCCGCCGACGACGTCGTCATCGCTGACGGTCGGACGGCCTCGGAGCTACTCGCGAAGCGACTCGTCGAGCTGCGCGGCGAACGCGCCAACTGACCCGCGTCGGTGTGACCCGGGGCACGAACGGCCTCGCCCGATCAGCCACCGGTACCATTCCCGACGTGTCAGAACCCTCCTCACCGACCTTCGGAGCCAACTCCTGGCTCGTCGAGGAGATGTACGAGCGGTTCTGCGAGGACCCCGATTCCGTTGGTGAGTCATGGCGGGAGTTCTTCGAGGACTACCGAAGCCAATCCGACCTGACTAACCCGAAGGGCATCGAGACGCTGGCCCCCCGATCAGCGCACTCCACCAACGGTGCCTCACCGAGTCCGAGCGAGGCTCCCGCCGCGTCCACTAACGGCGCCGCGCCCATTGCTGCGCCGCCCGCTCCCAAAGCCGCGCCGGCCGCGCCCGCGACCGATCCGGAGGGGGCGCCGATTCGCGGCGTCGGCGCGCGCATCGTCGAGAACATGGAAGCGAGCCTCGGTGTCCCGACGGCGACGAGCTTCCGGAACATCCCCGCGAAACTCCTCGAAGTCAACCGCAAGGTGATCAACGGCTACCGGGCCCGCTCCGGCCAGGGCAAGGTCAGCTTCACCCATCTCATCGGTTTCGCGATTGTCCGCGCGATCGCCGACGCCGCGCCGAACATGCGCAACGGTTTCGTCACCGGACCCGATGGCGAGCCTCGACTCGTACGCCACGACACCGTCGACATGGGACTCGCCGTCGACGTCGACAAGGGCGACGGCACTCGCACCCTGCTCGTGCCGGTGCTCCGCTCCGCCGACCGACTCGACTTCGCCGGTTTCCTCGTTGCCTACGAGGAGATCATCCGCAAGGTGCGCAACAACAAGCTCACCGTCGACGACTTCCGCGGGGCGAACATCACCCTCACCAATCCCGGAACCATCGGCACGGTCCAATCGGTCCCCCGACTGATGCCCGGCCAAGGTGTCATCGTCGGCGTCGGCAGCATCGACTACCCGGCCGAGTTCGAGGGTGCCGACCGCTCGAACCTCTCGTCGTTTGGTATCTCCAAGGTCGTCACGGTCACCAGCACCTATGACCATCGCATCATCCAGGGTGCCGAATCAGGGCTGTTCTTGAAGCGAGTGCATGAACTCCTGCTCGGCGAGCACGGCTTCTACGAGGAGATCTTCCACGCACTCGATGTGCCCTACGAGGCGGTCCGGTGGCGACCCGACACCAATCCGATCGACCGCGAGGACGCCATGCTCGCCAAGCAGATGGCGGTCGCCAAACTCATCCGAGTGCACCGCGTGCGCGGTCACCTCATCGCCGACCTCGATCCACTCCACTGGATGGAGCCGATCATGCCGGTCGAACTCGACCCAGCGACGTACGGGCTCACCATCTGGGACCTCGACCGCGAGTTCCTCACCGACGGCGTCGGTGGTCGCGAGAAGATGCGACTCGGCGATCTGCTCGGCGTGCTCCGAGACGCCTACTGCCGCTCCATCGGCGTCGAGTACATGCACATCCAGAGCACCGAGGAACAGCAGTGGTTCCAGGAGCGCTTCGAGACCTCACCCCCGGTCATCGACCACGACGGCAAGCTCCGCATCCTCGAGCGACTCAACGCTGCTGAGGCCTTCGAGAAGTTCCTCGCCACCAAGTACGTCGGCACCAAGCGGTTCGGGATCGAGGGCGCGGAGTCGGCCATACCCATCCTCGACGAGATCCTCGGACAGGCAGCCGACGCCGGCCTCGACGGCGCCGTGCTCGGCATGGCCCACCGCGGCCGACTCAACGTGCTCTCCAACATCATGGGCAAGAGCCACGAGGCGATCTTCTCCGAATTCGAAGGTCACCTCGACCCGAGCACCGTTCAGGGCTCCGGTGATGTGAAGTACCACCTCGGATCCTCTGGGGTGTTCACCAGCCCGAACGGATCGGACATCCCGATCGAACTCGCCGCGAACCCGAGTCATCTCGAGACCGTCAACCCGATCGTCATGGGCATGGCGCGCGCCCGACAGGACCAGATCGACCCGCCGCTGTCGTACTCAGTGCTCCCGCTCCTGATCCACGGCGACGCCGCCTTCGCCGGACAGGGCATCGTCGCCGAAGGACTCGCCATGAGCGACATCGGCGGGTACCGCGTCGGCGGGACCATCCACCTGATCATCAACAACCAGATCGGGTTCACCACCGCCCCCCAGCACGCTCGGTCCTCCCAGTACTGCTCCGACGTCGCCCGAACCATCCAGGCGCCGATCCTTCATGTCAACGGCGACGACCCGGAGGCCTGTGTCCGCGTCGCTCGACTCGCTTGGGAATACCGCCAGACATTCCACAAGGACGTCGTCATCGACATGGTCTGCTACCGGCGCCATGGTCATAACGAGGGCGACGATCCGAGTTACACCCAGCCGCTGATGTACAAAGCCATCGCCGAGCGGCGCAGCGTCCGAAAGCTCTACGTCGAGTCGCTGGTGCGCCGCGGGGAGATCGACGTCGACCAGGCCGAGCAAGCCCTCACCGACTTCGGCGCAAAGCTTCAAGAGGCCCTCGACGCCACCCGAGCCCGGGCGCGCGACGAGTTCAAGGCTCCAAAGCCCCCGCAGCCCGTCGGCGTGTTGCCACCCGTGCCGACCGGGGTGGAGCAAGGCACCCTCGACCGCGTTGTGTCGCAGCTCTCGTCCTACCCAGAGGGCTTCACCGTCCATCCGAAGCTGCTGAAACAGTTCGAGCAGCGTGATGCGGTCTACCGCGACGAGCAAGCCGTCGACTGGGCCACCGCCGAGGCGCTCGCCGTCGGCACGCTCGTGTTGGAGGGACATCCGGTTCGCCTCGCCGGCGAGGACTCCCGACGTGGAACCTTCAGCCAACGCCACGCCGCCCTCACCGACTACGAGACCGGTGAGGTCTGGGTGCCGCTCAATGAGCTCGCCCCCGACACCCGTTTCTGGGTGTACGACTCACTACTCAGCGAGTACGCGGCCCTCGGTTACGAGTACGGCTACGCCCACGCCAACCCCGAGGCGCTCGTCATGTGGGAGGCGCAGTTCGGCGACTTCATCAACGGGGCGCAGATCATCATCGACCAGTACCTCGTCGCCGCCGAGGACAAGTGGGGTCAGCAGAACTCGCTCGTGCTCCTCCTTCCCCACGGTTTCGAGGGTCAGGGTCCGGAGCACTCCTCCGCGCGCATCGAGCGGTTCCTCATCCTCGCTGCCGAGGACAACATCCAACTGTGCAACGCGACGACCGCCGCCCAGTACTTCCACCTCCTCCGCCGCCAGATCCACTCTGAACGTCGCACCCCCCTCGTCGTATTCACCCCGAAGCAGGGGCTCCGCATGCGCCAGACCCGGTCCAGCGTCGCCGAGCTCACCGAGGGCTCGTTCCGTGAGGTGCTCGACGATCCGGGCGTGTTCGACCGCTCGAGCGTTCGTCGGGTCGTGTTCTGCTCCGGCAAAGTCGCCTGGGACGCGATGGCGGAGCGCGACCGTCGGGAGGCCCCGGTGGCGGTGGTGCGGGTGGAGCAGCTCTACCCGCTGCCCACCGAGCAGATGTACGCGGTACTCGAGTACTACCCGAACGCCCGCGAGATCGTCTGGCTACAGGAGGAGCCCGAGAACATGGGCGCCTGGAAGTTCATCGAGCACCGGATCTGGCGGGTGAAGGAGCGGGGCTACGACCTGCGCCACGTCGCTCGGGTCGAGTCGGGCTCTCCGGCGACCGGTTCCAAGACCGTCCACGACCAGGAACTGGTCGACCTGTTGGACGAGACCTTCGCCGGACTCTGATCGAGCGCCTCAGACCAGTTCGAGGCCGAGCGCCGCGCCGAGTTCGGTGAGGGACGCTCGCCAGTCGACCACCTTGATCGTCACCATCCCCATCGCCGCCGCCGGCTTGAGGTTGATGCCGAGATCATCGAGGAACACGACCTCGCCCGGGTCGACCCCGGCCGTCGCGCACGCCAACTCGTAGAACTCGGGTTCCGGCTTGCGCACGCCAACCCTCGACGACTCGATGATGTAATCGAACCTTGCCATCGCATCATCGACATCGGGCCGATCACCGGTCGACCCGAGGACGTTGTTGGTCAGGCAGGCGAGGATGAAACCCTCGGCGCGGAGTCGATCGAGGGCCGCCACCATCTCGGGCCGCACCGCTCCGTAGAGGCAGCCGAGCACATCGCCACCGGGCACCCGGTGTCCGAGCCGCTCGGACTCATCCGCGAAGAGCGAGTCGAACTCCGCGGCAGTTACCTCGCGACGTTCGATCCTCGCCCAAGCGTTGGTGTCCGGATCCACCGAGTTGACCGACCGGATGAAGTCGTGGGGGAGCCCATTGGCCTCCTCGTACCGGTTGAAGGCCTCAAAGGGACTCGAGGTGATCACCCCGCCGAAGTCCCAGAAGACGGCGCGATGGCGTCGCGAGGGTGTCGAACTCACGGATGACGACTCTACGATGGTCACAACGGTCGCGTGCCAACCCCCCGTCGCCCTGCCGAGGCGGACGACGACAAGGACGTGACCGAACGGAGGCAACAGCCGTCCGATCACCCCACAGCGACCCGCTCCGGGTCCGACACGAGGAACACATGTCCAACAACGCAGGTCCGAGCCACATCGTGGTCGACGGATCGAACATCGCGACCGAGGGTCGCTCGATGCCCAGCCTCCAGCAACTGAGCGAAGCGGTGACGTCGTTCATGGCCGATCACCCCGACGTACCCGTCACCGTGGTCGTCGACGCCACCTTCGGACATCGCATCGATAAGTCCGAGCGAGCCGAGTTCGACGAGGCGGTCGCGAACAACGAGCTCGTCGCACCGCCCGCTGGCGCGGTCGGTCGCGGCGACGCCTTCGTACTCAATATCGCTCGCAAATCTGGCGCGACCGTGCTGAGCAACGACTCCTTCCAAGAGTTCCACGGCACCCACGAGTGGCTCTTCGACGAGGGCCGCCTCATCGGCGGCAAGCCGGTGCCGCACGTCGGATGGGTATTCGTCGCCCGCACCCCGGTGCGCGGCACCGT
>RFQQ01000004.1 GCA_009924875.1 Actinomycetota bacterium
GGAACTGCGCGGTCGCCGAGGTCCCCTTCGTCGATGTGGTCACCACCATGAGCGACCCCTCGCTCCCGCTCACCGTCACCGAGTGGGACGAGTGGGGAGATCCGCGCGTCGAACCGTGGGCGTCGTACATCGCCTCCTACTCGCCCTATGACAACACCGTCGATACCGGTCGTCCGGCGATGCTCGTCACCGCTGGGCTCAACGATCCCCGTGTCGGATTCCATGAACCGGCGAAATGGGTCGCGCGAATGCGACACCTCGATGAGCAGCGCGGCGATGAGGCCGCCCGACCGCTCCTGCTCCGCACCGAGATGGGTGCCGGGCACGCCGGACCGAGTGGGCGTTACTCGGCGTGGCGCGAGGAGGCCGAAACCCTCGCCTTCATCTTGTCGAACACCTGAGCGTCCCGAGACATCAACCCGTCGCCGCGGCGACGGTCAGCGCGATCAACAGCGCGTTTCGGGCCAGATGGCCAACACCCACCGGACGGCGGTCGAACGAACCGAAGCATGCGCACACCGGAGGCGCCTCGTCACGTCCCATCGCCCGCAGAATCACCAATGAGAACCCGAGGATCAGCGTCACCATCGCGATCTGAGACCACGGGTTCGCCAAACCGACGGCGACAAGAGCGCCAAGGGTGATCTCCACGAACGGCACGGGTTGCGCGAGACGACGACCGACACCGAGCGCCGAGGCATCAGCGAGCCAGTTCGGTGAGGAGAGCTTCAACACCCCGGCCACGATCAGCGTCCCTCCCGCCAAGACACCAGCGAGGGCAATCAGGACGTCCACCGTTCAGCCAACTCCGAGCGCGATCGATGCTCCCTCGCGGGCAACCGTGATGCGCGGCTCGACCGAGTCGCGATGCGCCTCGACTAGGTCGTCGAGCTGGCGATCGGTTCGATCCGGATCATGATGGAACATGACGAGATGTTTCGCCCCCGAGGCCCGCGCAACCTCGATAGCGAACTCCGGGGTGCAGTGACCCCAATCGGGACGAGACGCGAGTTCCGCAGCCGTGTACTGCGAATCGTGAATGAGCAGGTCAACACCACGGCACACGTCGACAACTTTCGGGTCGGGACCTGAGCCGTCCATCGGCTGCTGGTGGTCGCTGACGTAGGCCACGCTGACCCCGCAAACATCAAGCCGGTAGCCGAACGTTTTGCCAACGTGGCTGACCTCCACCGACGACACCGACACACCGCTGATCACCACGGAGCCCCCATCGAGACCCACGAAGTCGGGTCGAGCCGGAAAGGCGTCGAGCCCCACCGGGAACATCGGTGCGCGGATAATCGACGCCATCGTCTCATCGAGCGAGCCGCCATCGAGTGGCGAAGGCGCGCACACCGTGATGCGACTGTCCCCGTCGAGCATCGGAGGGAAGAACGGCAGCCCTTGGATGTGATCCCAATGGAGGTGGGTCACCAGACAGAGCACCTCGCGTCCCGCGGCAACCGAGGCATAGCGCGATCCGGTACCGAGGTCGAAGAGGATCAGCGGTTGATCAGGCGCGTCGACAACGACACACGAGGTGTTGCCCCCGTAGCGCGCCGTCTCCTCGCCGTGGCAGGCGGTCGAGCCCCGCACCCCGTGGAAGGTCACCGTGACCGACTTGTCTCCGATGCCCGAACGCTAGCGACGGTCCGGCGAGGCGCTCACCGACATCGGTCACACCCGCCCAACACGTCGCCATCGGCGCGACCGCTCGTCGGTTAGCGTCGCCCCATGGCCGCACCACCGCTCCCCAACGGCCTCGTTGCCGTCGTCAAGCGGGACTGCGAGACCTGTCGGACCGTCGCGCCCGTCCTCGCCGAACTCGCCGAAGCCACGTCGCTGACCATCTACTCACAAGACGATCCGGCCTTCCCCGACGGCCTGGAGGTCACCGACGACCGCGACCTGTCGGTGAGTTGGCACCACGACATCGAGACCGTTCCGACCCTCATCCGAGTCGGCGCCAACGGCGAAGAGGCGCGCACCGTCGGCTGGTCGCTTCAGCAGTGGCGAGCGCTGACCGGCATCGATCGACTCGCCGAGAACCTCGATCTTCCCGAGCAGCGTCCGGGTTGCGGATCGATGAGCGTCGACCCTGATCTCGTCGACACCCTGCGTGCCCGACACTCCGGATCGCTCCTTCGATCCCGACACCTCGACCTCGCCGAGGCCGAGGACGAATTCGAATACATGCATCGCATGGGGTGGAGCGATGGACTGCCGCTCGTGCCCCCAACCGCCGAGCGAGTGCTCACCATGCTCGAAGGCACCTCGAGACCACCCGACGAGGTCATCGCGATCGTTCCCCCCGACCTCATTCAGGCCACCGTCGAGAAAATCGCGATCTCAGCCGTCATGGCCGGCTGCCTGCCCGAACACCTCCCGTGGGTCATCACCGCGGTCGAGGCCGTGTGCAACGACGAGTTCAACATGCATGGCCTCCTCGCGACGACCATGCCCGTCGGGCCCGTCATCGTGTGCAGCGGACCGGGGACGGCTCGCATCGGGATGAATCCGGGGGTCAACGCGCTCGGACAGGGCAACCGCGCGTCGCTATCGATCGGTCGGGCGCTCCAGTTACTGGTGCGCAACCTCGGCGGAGGCCGACCCGGTGGCGTCGACCGGGCCACCCACGGCAACCCCGGCAAACTGAGTTTTTGCTTCGCCGAGCACCCCGGCCCCTTCGGTTCACTCGCCGCCAGCCGGGCTGATATCGACGAGTCGACCGATGCGATCACCGTGTTCGCCGGCGAAGGCCCACGCTGCATCGTGGATCAACTCTCGCGGAGCCCGGAGAGCCTGGCAGGGACCCTCGCCGAGAATCTCCGCGCCATGCATCACCACAAGTTGGCGCTCGCTTTCGACGCCATCCTCGTGCTCGGACCCGAGCACGTTCGAGTGTTCACCGAGGGCGGATGGGACCGAACGCGGATCGTCGCCGAACTCGAGGCGCGCCTGCAGTTGCCGTATCCCGACATCGTCCGAGGAGCCGGCGGTATCGCGGAGGGAATCCCCGACGGTCTCGGCCTCGACACCCTTGCGAAGTTCAGCCCCGGCGGGCTGATGCTCGCCCATGCCGGTGGAGGCGCGGGCCTCTTCTCCATGTTGATCGCCGGATGGGTCAACGGCGCGTCCGGCAGCCGACCCGTCACCAGAGCGGTGCAATACTGATCCGATGACGTCGAAAGTGTTGCTCGATCCGACGTCGGAATCGGCCCCGGCGGAACGCCAGCGGATCGCCCGACCGGCGAACCTCGACGGACTCACCGTCGGCCTCCTCGACATCTCCAAACCCCGCGGTGACGTGTTCTTGGATCGACTCTCCGAGCACCTCGAGCGTCGAGGTGCGACCGTCAGGCGCTACCGCAAGCCAACCTTCGCCAAGCCGGCACCGGTCGATCTGCGCCATGAGATCGCCGGCCAATGCCATGTGGTGATCGAGGCGCTCGCCGATTGAGGCAGTTGCACGTCGTGCAGTGTGCACGACATCAGTGATCTGGAGATCCGAGGGGTGCCCGGGGTGTTCATCGCCTCAAGCGAGTTCGTCGACGCCGCCGTCGCGCAGAGCACCTCTCTCGGCTATCCGACGATGGCTCGCGTCTTCGTGCCGCACCCGATCCAGGACCGCACCGACGACGAGATGCGCGCCCACGCTGATCACGCGTTCGACGAGATCCTGGCCGCCATCACCTCTGGCTGACCGGGCGCTCACCCAAGTTCGACGTCATCGCCGACCCGTCGGCACAAGCCGTCCTCGACGAGGTCAGCGAGCAGCCGTTCGGCGACATCACGATCCCGCTCCATCACCGACGACACCGCGACCACCGGGAGCGGGCCCTCCACCAACGCAGCAAGCAACCGCCCACGCGCCTGACGATCACTCCCCTCGAATTTCGCTTGCCTCGAACTCACCCCTGCTGAGCCCCGAGCCGGATCAGGGTGTTCGGTCGAACCCGCCCAGGAGCACAACCGCAGCAGCGGACATGTCGAGCAGCCGGGTGACCGGGAGGTGCACACCGTCGCGCCGAAGTCCATGACGACCTGATTCCAGATCCAGCCGTCACCCGACGGAACGAGCGCGTCCGCGAGACCCTGCGCCTCCGTCGGCCGCAGTCGCTCCCCCACCAAACGGGCGAGTAGCCGACCGACATTGGTATCGAGCACGCCGACGTCGTGGTCGAAGGCGAATGCGGCGACCGCTCTCGCCGTGTACGGGCCGACACCGGGTAGATCCATCAACTCCTCGATCGACGCCGGGAACCTTCCCTCGGCGGTGATCCGTCCGGCCGCTTCATGAAGGGAACGCGCCCGTCGTGGGTAACCGAGCCCCTGCCATAGTCGGAGCAGTTCGGCGAGCGGAGCCGAGGCGAGCGCCTCCGGGGTCGGGAATCGCTCCATGAACATCTCCCAGCGCGGGATGATTCGTGCCACCTGCGTCTGCTGCGCCATCACCTCGCTCACGAGCACGCCCCACGGATCGCGGGTGCGCCGCCACGGCAGATCGCGCAGACGCGGACCACCCCAGGCGAGGAGGACCGGCACGACCTCCTCGGAGACCGTCGGCGTCCGTGTCACGACGAGCGGTCGAGCTCGTCGTCGCCCTCGACGGGTCGAGTGGGCAGTGACTCGTCCGGGTGGCGACGACGACGGGAGCGATCCCAACTCTGGTGGCTCGGCCTGATGTACTCGCCGGTCACGTCCCTGATCGGGAACCGCAACTGGAAGTCGATCTTCGACTCCCCGCGACGGGTCTCCTGCTCCGCGAGATCACGGAGCCTCATGAGCCGCTCGCGGCGCTCGATACTCCACGGACCAACGCGGAGCGTCGCGTAGAGAATTCCGCCGAGGATGATCGGGAAGAAGAACTGCGCGAATCGATAGGAGGCGACCCCGAGGGTCGCGGTCCGCAGCGGCACGCCGAACCCGCGCAACATGCCGACGTAACTGGTGTCGACGTAGCCAAGGCCTCCCGGCGTGATCGGGATGGCAGCGAGCACATTGGCGACACCGAAGGCGATCACCAGGGCGTCCAGATCGAGCGAGATGCCGAACGCCCTCACGAACACCCAGAGCGCCGCGGCGTCGAGCAGCCAGTTCAGCGCCGCCCAGAAGGCGACGCGGCCGAGGAGTTGGCGGTCGCTGATCAGCGCCTCGAGACGCTCGGCGAGCTGATGCACGATCCGCGCCGCACGGTCGGGATCAAGTCGCATACGCCTCGCCACCCATCGAACGAGACGCTCCGAACGACCCTGGCCCTCCATCAGGCCGAAGGTGAGCGCCCCGGCCAGACCCATCACGAGAATGCCGACGAGGGCCGCACCGCCATAGATCGGGTTCACCCCGCGGATCGGAATCGACACGATCAGTCCCGTCCACAAGATGAGGTTCAACACAACCGCGGAACCGAGGCCGACCGTGGCGAGCGCGAAACCCGCGTCGGGACCACCTACCCCCGAGAGCGTCATGAGGCGATAGCCGAGCGCCGAACTGGCCGCGTTGCCTCCGGGCACGATGCTCGACAGCGCGCGCGTGCTCATCTGGATTCGAAAGAGCCTCCACCGAGAAAGTCCGAGCCCAGCGTCACCGAGCGCGGCTTTCATCAGGGGCGCGTAACACCACAGGGCGAGCACCTCGAGCAGAAGACCGAGGGCGAGGAGCGCGGGGCGGACATTTCGAATCTCATCGAGCGCCGCGCGAAAATCGGGAACGAGTGGGATGACGAACAGGTAGAGCACTGCCGCGAACACGACAAGTTTCAGGCTGAGTCGGAACCGGCGGCGACGCCGAGCGGTTTCGCCCGGCGAACGCTCGATCGCTGGGAGTTCGCCGGTGGGTAGCGGCGCGTCGTGTGTCTGTGGTCCGTCCATGCGCTCCCGGAGCGGGGGCTCCTGCGAACACACTACGCACCACCCCGTCGCTCGGGGACGTTCACCCCAAGCGCGCGAAGAGGCGCTCCGCTTGCTCAGACGCCCTGGCGCGAACCTCCACGGGGTCAACCCGTGTCGGCTGGCCGTCGGCGAACACGATGTCCCCGTCGACGATGACCTCCACCGGGCTGAGACCCGGTGTGAACGCGAGGTACCACGGGTCGACATCTCCGTGATGCCAAAGCACCGAGTCGTCGGCCGCCTCGGGCACCAAGTCGCGACCCGCTTCGAGCCAACTCCACGCCAGTTCGGGGCCGACGGTCACGTCATGCTCCCGGGATCTCGCGTACGCGAGCCGGAACTCCTCGAGCATGTCGGCGCCGATTCCGTCGGTGCCGAGGGCGACAGGATTCGCGAATCGAGCGGGGGCGGCGTAGCCGACGGAGTTGTTCATGTTCGATCGCGGGTTGTGGATCACCGTTCCTCGCAACCCGTGGGTATCGCTCAGATGCACACCGTGCACGAGCAGCCAGGAGTCGTTGGTGAGACCCTCCAGGCGCCGCGGGGCATCACGATCCGCCGACCCCTCGGCGACATGGATGTGCACGCCGACACCGAACGACGACGCCAGTTCCGCGGCCCCAGCGAGCGTCTCATCGGTACAGGTGAACGCGGCGTGCACTCCGACCATCCCCCGACCGCCCTCGGCGAGGAATCGGCGGTTCTCCTCGAGTCCACGACGAGCGCCGTCGGCCCCATGCCGATCGGTGACGCCGTAGGCGCACACCACGCGAACGCCGACCTCGGCGCAGGCATCGGCGATAACGCTGAGCGAACCCTCGATGGCGTTCGGCGACTCGTGGTGATCGATGACGGTGGTACACCCCCGCTCCAGCGCCTCGAGTGCGCCGAGCATCGCCGACCAGCGAATCATCTCGAGATCGAGCGCGGAGTCGAGACGCCACCAGATCAGTTCGAGGATGTCGGTGAACCCAGCGGGGGTCCGCGACGGGGCCGGCATCCCACGGGCGAGCGTCGAATACAGATGGTGGTGAGCACACACCATCCCGGCGCTCCGAGTCGTCATTGAGCCTCCGAACGACGAACCACGCCGCGCGTCGAGGAGATGAGGCCGTAGTGCTCGGGCCGGCGATACCGCCCGAAGTCGAACAGCGTCTCCTTGTAGTGGCGGCAGAGATCAAGATCGCAGACCGCCGACACGACGAGATCACCCGACACGGTCGCTTGAGCCACCACTTGACCCGACGGGGCGATGATCTGCGAGTGGGAAAGCGACTCCACGCCTTCCTCCACGCCTCCCTTGGCGACGCCGACCACCCATGTCCCGTTCTGGTACGCGCCTGACGCCATGACGAGGTTGTTGTGGAAGGACTGGAGAGGGTTCTGATCAGGATCGGGCGCGTAGTGGAGCGGCGTGTTGTAGCCGATCAACACCAGCTCGACGCCAAGCAGTCCGAGCACCCGATACGTCTCGGGCCACCTTCGGTCGTTGCACAGCGCCATACCGACGACCCCGCCGAACGCGTCGTGCACCCCGAAACCGTCAGGGGACTCCTCGAAGTATCGGCGCTCGAGGTGCTGGAACGGCCTCCATGGCTCGTGCTCGTCATGACCCGGGATGTGCACCTTGCGGTAGCGGCCAACGATCTCACCGCTCTCATCGACGAGCACATAGGTGTTGTAGCGATGACCATCCGCGGTCAACTCCGCGTAGCCGAGGCAGAAGCCGACACCAAGTCGGCGCGCCTCGTCGAAGAGCGGCTGGGTCGCCGCCGACGGCATCTCCCGTTCGTAGAAGTGATCGTGACCCCCTGGGTCCTCCGTCCACCAGCGCGGAAAGAAGGTGGTGAGCGCCAGCTCGGGGAAGACGATGAGACGGCATCCACGCGAGGCCCCCTCGCGAAGCAGGGCGATCAGTCGCTCGACCACCGCAGCTCTCGACTCGTCGCGGGCGATCGGGCCGAGCTGAGCTGCGCCGACGTGGAGTTCGCGGCTCACCAGTCACCCCCATCGGCGAGGTCGAGCATGACATCGGCCATCACCTGACATCCGGCCACGAGATCGGCGTCCTCAGTGAGTTCCGCCGGGTTGTGGCTGACACCCCCGATGCTCGGTACGAACACCATCCCAGACGGACACATCCTCGCGAGCATCTGCGCATCATGCCCGGCACCGGAGGGCATCCGCCGGACCGATAGCCCGCGAGCAGCAGCGGCGGCCTCCACTCTCGACACGATCCGCTCATCGAAGGCGACCGGTTCGAACCGCGCCAAACACTCGGTCTCCACGGTCACCCCGTGACGCTCCGCGACGCGCGCGAGCTCGGCGGCGAGTTCCTCCTCGGCTCGGCAGAGCACCACCTCGTCGGTGTTGCGGAGATCGACGGTGAACGTGGCGCGGGACGGCACCACATTGACCAGATTCGGATGCAACTCGATACGCCCGACGGTTGCCACCTGCGGGGCGCCGAACCGGTCGGCGAGATCGTTCACGAAGACAGCGATACGCGCGAGGGCCGCCGCAGGGTCTCGTCGCATCGACATCGGTGTGGTTCCCGCATGGTTCGACTGGCCCGTGAAGGTCACGCGGGTCCACGAAATCCCCTGCACCCCAGTGACCGCGCCGATCCTCAGGCCCTCGGCCTCGAGAACCGGTCCCTGCTCGACGTGCAACTCGACGAACGCGTGCGGAGGGGAACCCGGGCACGGCGAGGAACCGAGGTATCCGATGCGTTCGAGTTCATCGCGAACCGTTGGACCCGGACCGCCAGGATCAGCCGCGCGGATGTCGTGAGCCTGCTCGACGGTCATCCCGCCCGCGTAGACGAGGCTGCCGAGCATGTCCGGAGCGAACCGGGCACCCTCCTCATCGGTGAAGAATCCGACGCCGAGCGGATGCCGAAGCTCGAGCCCGGCGGCGAGCACCGACTCGATCACCTCGAGCCCGGCCAGCACGCCGAGGTTGCCGTCAAAACGACCACCGGTCGCCACGGTGTCAATGTGCGAACCACAGAGAACGGGAGCACGTCCTGAGCGGTGCCCGCAGCCCTCCCCCATCACGGCGATCACATTGCCGATCGCGTCGATCGACACATCGAGCCCGAGATCGCGCATCCAGCCGAGCACGAGGTCGCGGCCATCCCGGTCGGCGTCGGTCAGCGCGAGACGCGCGCTTCCCCGCTCCCCGGACGCGCCGGTGATCGGACCGATCTCGGCCAAGGCTTCGAGGCGCTCGAGCAAACGCCCCCCGTCGATGTCGACATGCACGAGCGAAGGTTACGAGTCGCTTGACAAAGCGTCAAAGCACCTCACTGGGCGAGATCCACCCACTTCGGCGCGACCTCACCATGGTCGCGATCCAGCAGCTCCATCGCCTCTGACACCGTCGCCGCCCTCAGCGCAGCCGCACGATGGCGCTCCTTGAGGAGTCCGGACTCCACGGCATGGTCGAAGAAGTCGAACAGGCGGCTGTAGAAGCCCGCCACATCGAGCAGCACCACCGGATGCCGGTTCAAACCGAGCTGGGTCCAGGTCAGAATCTCGAGCACCTCCTCGAAGGTGCCGAAGCCGCCAGGCAACGCGACGAAGCCGGTGGCCAGCTCAGCCATCCGCGCCTTGCGCTCGTGCATCGAATCGGTCACCTCGAGCGAGGTCACCCGGTCGTGACCCAACTCGTGCCGGACCAGGTGCTCAGGGATCACGCCGATCACACGTCCGCCCGCGTCCATCGCCGCGTCGGCGACGACGCCCATTAGACCGACGTCACCGCCCCCGTAGACAAGGGTGCGTCCAGCACCCGCCAGAGCAGCGCCAAGTTCGGCCGCCGCCGCGGCGAACGACGGGTCGGTGCCCGCCGATGAACCGCAGTACACCGCGACCGGACCACCTGATCCGGATCGCTCAACCACGCGAGGAATCGTAGGCGAGCACAGATCGTGGTGCCGTGGAACCGGTCGGTAGTTTTTCCCCATGGATCACCCGACCCCCGACATGCTCGGCGCCGCCGCCGTCATCGACCTCGCGGACTCCATCATCGGCTCGGCGATCCGACGCCTCGGCGAGTCCGGTGGCCCCGATGTCCACCAGGTGTTCGCCTACGACCTCGCGCACGCCGCCTCCGCAGCCGCCACCGCTCGCTCACTACTCGACTACGGATCGAAGGGCGACGTCGAAGCCTCGATCACCTGCGCCTTCGTCGCGGACATGGTGCACGACCTCTCCTCGCGCCTCCTCGGCCGCGAGACCCAGTGGGGTGTCGAGGCCGGCGTACTCGAACCCGCCCATCATTTCGTGGCGCGCTACCGCGATCCCGAGTTCCTCGCCTCGCTCGCGGCCACGCCCGGCCCGCTGCATCTCAGCGACGACATGGACATGGTTCGCGACACCTTCCGCGCCTTCGCCGCCGATGTGGTGGCTCCTCACGCCGAACATGTGCACCGCACGAACGGCGACGTTCCCGAGGAGATCATCACGGGCCTCGCCGAACTCGGAGCCTTCGGACTGAGCGTCCCGAGCGAGTACGGCGGCTACAGCGAGGGTGGCCACGACGAGTACGTCGCCATGGTGGTCGCCACCGAGGAGTTGAGCCGAGCGAGCCTCGGTATCGGCGGCTCCCTCATCACCCGACCGGAGATCCTGACCCGCGCCCTCGTGAAGGGAGGCAGCGAGGAGCAAAAGCGCCACTGGCTGCCGAAACTCGCCGTCGCGGAGGTCATGCCCGCCGTCGCGGTCACCGAACCCGACTACGGCAGCGACGTCGCCAGCATCAAGGTGACGGCGACGCCGGCTGAGGGTCCCGAGGGTCGACCCGGCTACGTCATCAACGGCGTCAAGACCTGGTGCACGTTCGGTGCTCGAGCCGACGCTCTCGCCCTACTCGCTCGCACCGACCCCGATCGCTCCAAGACCCACCGGGGACTCAGCCTCTTCATCGTCCCGAAGCCCCGCGGCGACGCTCACGGATTCGTGTTCTCCCAAGAACCAGTCGAGGTCGACGGCACCACGCGCACCGGACGCATGGAGGGCCGACCGATCGACACCATCGGGTACCGAGGTATGCACTCCTATGAGATCGCCCTTGAGGACTGGTGGGTGCCAGCGGAGAATCTCGTCGGCGAGGCCGAGGGTCTCGGACGCGGCTTCTACTACCAGATGGAGGGCTTCGAAAACGGCCGACTACAGACGGCCGCACGTGCGGTCGGGCTGATGCAATCGGCCTACGAACTCGCCCTCGAGTACGCCGAGAACCGGAAGGTCTTCGACCACTCCATCATCGACTACCAGCTGACCCGCGCGAAGCTCGGTCGGATGGCTGTGGTGATCCAGGCCGCGCGTCAGTTCTCCTACGCCGTCGCCACGCTGATGGGCAAGGGCGAGGGCGCCACCGAGGCCTCCATGGTGAAGGCCTACGTCTGTAAAGCCGCCGAGTGGGTCACTCGCGAGGCGATGCAAATCCACGGGGGCATGGGCTACGCCGAGGAGTACACCGTGAGCCGACTCTTCGTCGACGCTCGAGTCCTCTCCATCTTCGAGGGCGCCGACGAGACGCTCTGCTTGAAGGTGATCGCGCGCCGGCTGACCGCGGACTGATCAGACGAGCAGCGCCGGAAGTTCCGCCAACGACGCGATCCGCATGAAGTCGGCCCCGATGTGGTCGTCGTACGGATCGACGAGCACCGGGTGAAGACCGGCCGCCCTGGCGCCACCGACGTCCATCACCACCGAGTCACCGACATAGAGGACTCGTTCCGGCGTCGTTTCCCGGTGGTGCTCCAGCGCGAAACCAAAGATGGCCGGGTTCGGCTTCGCGACACCGACCACATGGGAGTCCACGATGGTTCGCATCTCGACACCGGCACCGGGGCCCCGCTGACAGATCCCCATGTGCGCGAGTACCCACTCGATCTGACCAGAGGCATTCGAGACGACCGACATCGGCACGCCAAGCCGCTCAAGTTCGCGGAGCGCCGCCACCGACTCGGGAATCGGCCACCTCCACAGCTCGGCGGTTCTCGTTCGATCGAGGAGCGACGCCGCGAGCAGACGGAGTTCAGCGTCCACCCCCACCGCGGTGACATAGGCGAGGTTGTACGAGTCCCAATCCGACTCCGATGCCGCCGCGCGCGACTTCGCGGCCATGCCCGCATAGTGCGCCCGACGGTGATCGCCGATCTCCGTTGACCCGCCATACGCGGACAGCAATGGGGCAAGCACCGTCGGATCAGGAAGGACCAAGACACCACCAGCGTCGAAGAGCACCGCATCGAACGACGGTGACGCAGCCGCCGCTTCCGAGCCCACGATCTCCATCCGCAGCGAGGGTAACGAGCGAGCGGACGTCCGCGACCGTTACGGTCCGGTCATGGGCCTGTGGAACTGGGTGTTCGGTAAACACCCCCCGCGACCGATCGACCCCGAACGCTCGGTCGAGGCGGCATGGCTACCCATGTGGCAGGCGCAACTCGTCATCCACGAGCTCTGGGAGCGTGACATCCCCTGCGTGATGAGCGAGGACTTCACCTCTCACCTGCGCTTCGGCGCGCGAGAGCCCATGGCCCGCATCTTCGTCATGGAGCCGCGGCTCGCCGATGCTGAGGACGTCATCACCGAGGTCACCGGACAGCGGCCGAAGCACCTCGGCATGTAATCGACCCCCCTCGACGTCACCGCCTCACAACAGTGCGCTCACCGCCGGGCAGTCCGGCCTCGGAGCCACGGACTCGATGAGGACGACACTCCCGTCGCTCCGCAGGCGCTCGCACACGAGCACGACCCCATCGCCGTCCACCTCCGCTATCGCAGCGGCGGACGCGAGCCGCGATCCATACGCCCTCGGCAACAGTGACCCGAGCGGAACGAGAACCGCATCGCCGAGCGATCCTGCTCCGGGTGCCAACAGGCCAACCGGAGATCCGGGCCCATCGGTGAGCGCTGCAACAACCCTCACCAGGCCGGGATCGGCCGGCCGGGGAGCAGCCGCAGCGTGTAGCACCTCCTCGGACGCCGCTCGCTCATCGAGAGCGCCGACGATTCGACTGGCCGACCACCAGAGCTCCGGGCGACCCGCGAGGCGCTCGAGCAGCCGACGGGCCGTCGGCACCGCCTCCGGACCGCCGAGTCCATGATCGGCGACCAGAAGGGCGAACGCCGTCGCCGCCTCCCATGGTCGATCGGCGCTCGAGGGGTCGCGCGCGACCGACCGCAGGTACTCAAGAGGGTGCACGGCGCAACGGTACCGATGGCATCGGGCGGCAACGGACCCGCCACCGGTGTTGGGGGCCGCACCCGTCGCATCGCTACGATCGCGGCGTGGCAAATCGACTCCCCGACGATCTCGTGCTGCACCCGATCGGCGCCGATTCACGACCCGTGGGCGAATTGCTCACGACTTTCCATCTCGCTCCGGTTGTGCTCGACCCGTACACGAACGAGAGCTCGTGGATCCTGAAGACCGCGGTACGGGTGCTCGACGCACTCCGAGGTGCTGACGCGAGGGTGAGTTTCGTTGTCACGTCCGATGCCGACGACGCGCGGCGATTCCTCGGACCGATCGCCGACGACTTCCTCGTATTCGCGGACCCCGATCGAGTTGTGCCGAAGGCACTCGGTGCCACCACCCTCCCCGCATTCGCCTTCGTCCGCGTCGACGGCTCGGTCGAAGCCCTCACCGAGGGGTGGGACCCGGCCGGATGGCGTTCCGTCGCCCGGGCAATCGCAGCCGCGACCTCGTGGAACCCTCCGACGATCCCGGGACCGAACGACCCGGCGCCCTTCGCTGGATCGCCCGTCACCGGCTGAGGCCGGTTCGACGCTCGGAGGTCCGGTGACCGCCCTGCCTGACCTGCCGGTCACCGCCGAGATCGCCCGCGTCCGACGCGCCCTGAGCGAGTCGCGACGCTGCGTTCTCACGGCGCCCCCGGGGGCGGGCAAGACCACCCTGGTTCCCCTTGCCCTCCTCGACGACCTCCCGACCGGCGGACGCGTCGTCCTTCTCGAGCCTCGCCGCCTCGCCGCGCGAGCCGCGGCCCGACGTATGGCCCAACTGCTCGGCGAATCGGTTGGCGACACCGTCGGACTCCGCACCCGCGATGAGCGAATCGTCGGGCCCACAACCCGAATCGAGGTGCTCACCGAAGGAGTGCTCACTCGACGCCTACAGAGCGACCCAGAACTCCCCGGCGTCTCGATCGTCATCTTCGACGAAGTCCACGAGCGCAACCTGACCACCGACCTCGGACTGGCGCTCTGTCTCGATGTCGCCTCGACCATCCGTCCCGATCTCGCCCTGCTTGCCATGTCGGCCACCGCCGACACCGATCGGCTGAGTCGACTCCTCGATGGAGCGCCAGTGATCGTGAGCGAGGGGCGCACCCATCCGGTCGATCAACGCTGGATTCCCACCGCTCAGGGAACTCGGATCGAGGACGCCGTTGTGGCAGCGACCGAACGAGCCCTCGCCGACAACTCGGGAGACATCCTCGTCTTCCTCCCCGGGATCGCCGAGATCATGCGGGTCGTCGATCGCCTCCGACTGGCCGTCGAGTCGAACGTGGACGTGCTTCCACTCGCCGGAAGTCTCACCCTCGAGGAACAGGACGCCGCGCTGCGCCCCTCGGGCGAGGGGCGTCGACGGGTGGTGGTCTCAACCGACATCGCCGAGACCTCACTGACCGTGGAGGGCGTGAGAATCGTCGTTGACTCCGGTCTCGCCCGCGCCCCGCGGCACGATCCAGCCACCGGCATGACGCGACTTACGACCGTCACGACGAGCCGTTCCTCGGCGACTCAGCGTGCCGGGCGCGCCGGCCGCGAGGCCCCTGGAGTGGCCTACGCCCTCTGGAGCAAGATCGAGCACGGCACGCGGCTCGCCCACCCGACACCCGAGATCAGCGAAGCCGACCTCGCGTCATTCCTCCTCGAGTCCCTGGCGTGGGGCAGCGAACCCGATGATCTCCGTCTCATCACCCCTCCTCCGGTGTCGTCGGTTCGGTCCGCACGGGCTCTCCTGATCGATCTCGGGGCGATCAACGCCGAAGGCGCCCTCACCGACGATGGCCGGCGGATGCTCACGCTCCCCTTGCATCCCCGCCTCGCCCGAATGGTCGTCCGGCATCCCCATCCGATCTCATGCGTCCTAGCGGCGCTTCTCGACGAGCGCGACCCGCTGCGGGGCCGACGCGACGAACTGCCGGTCGACCTGGAGACGCGCGTGTCCCTCGTCCGCGGCGAGAACCCCTCCCTGCCAAACGGGGTTCGACCCGATCATGGTGCTCTGGATCGAATCCGACGCCGGGCCGCGGACCTCATGCGTCGCGCCACGATCGCCGGCACCCCATCGGATGCGCGGGCGGAGGATGCCGGCCGCGCGCTCATCGAGGCGTACGCGGACCGGATCGCCATGCGACGTCGGGCCGGACAATTCCAACTTCGCACCGGTGCCGGCGCCTGGATCCCCGAGACGGACCCGCTCGCCTCCGAGGAGTTCATCGTCGCCGCCGACCTCGACGGACGGCGCGACCGAGCACGGGTGCGCCTCGCGGCCGCCGTCGACGGGGCCGCCGTGATCCGACGATTCGCCGAGATCCCCGGACTGCTCAGCGAACGCCGTCGCCTCGACTGGGATGCCGATCGCGACGATCTCGTCGAAAGCGTCGAGCGACGACTCGGCTCACTGCGCCTCGGCACGACGACCGCGCGACCCGAACCCGGCGCCGAGACGACCCACGCGCTGATCGACCGGGTGCGGGTGACCGGACTCGCGGTACTGCCTTGGAACGGCGAGGCCCTCGGTCTCCGCGAGCGTGTTGGCTTCCTCCGAGCCCGACGAGGTGACCCGTGGCCGGACTGGAGCCGAGAGGGACTCATCGCCGGACTCGACGACTGGTTGGCGCCGTACCTGACCGGTGCGACATCGCGAACCGATCTCGAATCACTCGATCTGACCATGCTGCTCCGAGCAATGCTGCCGTGGCCCGAGGGCGCCGACCTCGACCGATTGGCTCCGAGCGCCCTCTCGACACCGGCCGGTACCACTGCCCCGATCTCGTATGCCGACGGGCGGCCGGTCTGCGCTGTTCGGGTTCAAGACCTGTTCGGTCTTAGTGAGCACCCGCTCGCCGACGGCGAGCCACTCGTGCTCGAACTGCTCTCCCCCGCTGACCGTCCAGTCCAGGTGACCGCTGACCTCCCCGGGTTCTGGTCGGGCTCATGGTCTCAGGTGCGTTCCGACATGGCCGGGCGCTACCCCAAGCACCACTGGCCCGACGACCCGGCAACAGCCGAACCTCACCGACTGAAGCGCCCACCAGGAGAGCGAGGCGATCGATGATCCTCGGACTCGAATGGTGGGTCGTCGTCGCCTGCCTCATGACGGTTGCCGTCGGCTCTTCGGTCCAAGCGACCATCGGCATCGGCATGGGCATGCTCGCCGCACCCGTCCTCGGTCTCGCCGATCCGGCGTTCCTTCCCGCGACGATCATGCTCTCCGTGCTCCCGCTCTCGGTCGGCGTGGCGGTCCGCGAATGGGATGCCGTCAACTGGACCGACGTCCGCGACGCGTTCATCGGCCGCGTGCCTGGCATCGCCCTTGGCGCGCTCGTCGTCGCGATGACCGGGCCGCGGACGATCGCCATCATCGTCGGCCTGTCCGTCTTGACCGCGGTCGCTGTGTCCCTCACCGACTTCCGATTCCGCACCACCCCGCGCAACCTCCGTATCGCCGGGATCTTCTCGGGCATCTTCGGCACCGCCGCTGGTGTCGGAGGCCCGCCGATGGCCCTCACCTATCAGCACGAGACGGCCCGGGTCATGCGAGCCACACTCGCCGTGTACTTCGGCTTCGGGTCCACCTTGTCGATCCTCGCCCTCGCGGTGGCCGGTGAGGTCGGTCGGCGACAGCTCGAACTGAGTCTGCTCCTCCTCCCAGCGGTCATGGCCGGCCTCGTCCTCTCCAGACCCGTGATCGCCCGACTTCCCGAGGCTCGGGTCCGAGTCGCAGTGCTCGTGCTGTGCACGATCTCATCGACCGCGCTGCTGATCGAGGCGCTGTGAGCAGACGACGACGCGCCGACAACCAGCCGACATAGGGTTGGACCATGTCCTCCGACGACGTCGACTTCACGGAACTCCTTCCGCTCGGTGAGGACACCACCGAGTACCGCCTGATCACGACCGAAGGCGTGGAGACCGTGGAGACCTCAGAGGGTCGCTTCCTCAAGGTGGACCCCTCGGCCATCAGGCGTCTTACCGCCGAGGCGATGCGCGAGATCGCCCACCATCTTCGAAGCGGGCACCTCGCCCAACTCCGAGCGATCCTCGACGACCCAGAAGCCAGCGACAACGACCGGTTCGTCGCCCTCGATCTTCTACGCAACGCCGCGGTCGCCGCCGGCGGAGTCCTCCCGATGTGTCAGGACACCGGCACCGCGATCGTCAAAGCCAAGAAGGGCCAGTGGGTGCTCACCGGGGGCGGGGATGAGCGGGCCATCGCCGGAGGTATCCAAGACACCTACCTCACGAGCAATCTGCGCTACAGCCAACTGGCACCGCTCACGATGTACGAGGAGCGCAACACCGGGACGAACCTGCCGGCCGAGATCAAAATCGCGGCGGTCGACGGGGACTCCTACAAGTTTCTCTTCATGGCCAAGGGGGGTGGCAGCGCCAACAAGAGCTTCCTCTATCAGGAGACCAAGGCGCTCCTGAACGAGGCGACGCTCATCCCGTGGGTCTTCGACAAGATGCAATCCCTCGGCACCTCGGCCTGCCCGCCCTATCACCTCGCGGTCGTCATCGGCGGAACCTCCGCTGAGTTGGCGGTCGAGACCGCGAAGTTGGCCTCGGCGCGATACCTCGACTCCCTGCCCACCACGGGCTCCGAGCTCGGCCACGGATTCCGTGACCTCGCCCTCGAAAGCCGACTCCTCGAACTCAGCCAGCAGACCGGCATCGGCGCCCAATTCGGCGGCAAGTACTTCTGTCATGACGTCCGAGTCATCCGCCTTCCACGCCACGGTGCCTCCTGCCCGGTCGCGATCGCGGTGTCCTGCTCCGCGGACCGTCAGGCCCTCGGCAAGATCACCGCCGATGGGGTCTTCCTCGAGCAACTCGAGCACGACCCGGCGAGATTCCTCCCCGAGACCACCGACGAGGATCTCGATGACGCCGAGGTGGTGCGAGTCGACTTGAACCGCCCGATGAGCGAGATTCGCGCCCAACTCTCCGAACTCCCGGTTCGCACTCGGGTCATGTTGACCGGCCCGATGGTCGTCGCCCGAGACATCGCCCACGCCCGCATCAAGGAGCGCCTCGACGCCGGTGAGCCGATGCCCGCCTACCTCGCCGACCACTGCGTCTACTACGCCGGTCCGGCCAAGACCCCCGAGGGAATGGCGTCAGGGTCATTCGGCCCGACCACTGCCGGCCGGATGGACTCCTACGTCGAGCAGTTCCAGGCGGCCGGCGGCTCGTTCGTCATGCTCGCCAAGGGCAACCGATCGCGACAAGTCACCGACTCATGTCACGAGCACGGCGGCTTCTACCTCGGGTCGATCGGCGGGCCCGCCGCCCGACTTGCGCAGGACAACATCACCTCCGTCGAGGTGCTCGAGTACCCCGAACTCGGCATGGAAGCCGTATGGCGCATCGAGGTGCGGGATTTCCCGGCCTTCATCGTGGTCGACGACAAGGGCAACGACTTCTACGACCAGGTGCGCCGCGAAGCAGCGACACGCCCAACCGGGGTTTCGATCGGTTGATCGCTCAGGCGAGCGCGACCAACTCGAGCCACTCCCGCGAGAAGTAGTCCACCTGCCCATCGGGCAGCAGCAGCACCTTCGTCGGCGAGAGCCGCTCGACGAATTCAGTGTCGTGACTGACAAGAATCACCGTGCCGGGCCAGGGCTCGAGGGCCTCCGCGACCGCTGAGCGCGACGCCGGATCCAAGTTATTGGTCGGCTCATCGAGAAGCAGCAGGTTGTTGCGGCCCGACATCAGCATCGCGAGGGCGAGCTTCGTCTTCTCCCCTCCTGAGAGGGTCCCCGCCCGCTGCATCACCTTGTCCCCCGAGAGCCCGAACATGCCGAGGAGGCCTCGAAGCTCGGTCTCGGTGAGCGCGGTGCCGACGGTGAGCGCCTGACGCATGTTGTCGAGCAGTGAGGCGTCGACGTCGAGATTGTCGTGCTCTTGGGCGTAGTAACCGGGCACCACGTTGTGCCCCCACTGAACCTCGCCGAGATCGGCGTCGGTCTCACCGGCCAGAATGCGAAGCAAGCTGGTTTTCCCGGCGCCGTTCAAGCCGAGCACGAGCAGCCGCTCCCCCCGCCCGATGTCGAACCCGACATCCTCGAAAACCTTCGGTCCGCCGTATCCCTTGCACAGCCCTGAGACCGTCAGCGAGGTGACCCCACTCGACGGCGGATCGGGGAAGCGGACCCGCAGCGTTCGGTCGCGATCGGAGACCCGCACCCGCTCCGACTCGAGGCGGGCGATTCGACGCTCCATGTTGTGGGCCATCGCGGCCTTCGTCGCCTTCGCGCCGAACCGATCGACGACGCGTTGCATGCGCGCCAACTCCCGCTCCTGCTGGGCCGCCGTCCGAGCGCGACGTCGCTCATCCTCCGCCCGCGCCGTCACGTACTGCGAGTACGTGCCGCGGTACTCGACGATGTGACCGGTGTCCGCCTCGCCGGGACGGTCGAGATGAAGTACTCGTGTGATGGCCTCGTCGAGCAACTCGAGGTCGTGGCTGATGACCAACAGGGCGCCCCGGAATCCGCGGAGGAATCCGAGCAGCCACTCTTTGGCATCGATGTCGAGGTGGTTCGTCGGCTCGTCGAGGCACAGCACCTCCGATCCGGCGAAGAGGATGCGCGCGAGTTCGACCCGACGACGCTCCCCGCCGGACAGCACGCCGATCGGTAGCTCCAGTCGGGCATCGGGCACGCCGAGACCAGCGGCGATCGACCGCGCCTCACCCTCAGCCGCGTATCCGCCCGCCGAAGCGAAGAGTTCCTCGGCCCGAGAGAACCGGCGCACCGCATCCTCCGACGGGGATTCCTCCATGGCGATCCGGAGCTTCTCGATCCGCTCCAACTGCTCGTCGATCGAGCGACCCGACAGCACGTGGGAGATCGCCCGACGAGAGTCGTGGACCCCAGCGATACGAGGATCCTGAGGCAGGTAACCGAACGCGCCGCGGCGAACCACCCGTCCCGATGTCGGCTCCTCCTCGCCACCGAGCACCCGGAAGAGCGACGTCTTCCCGGCTCCATTGCGCCCGACAATGCCCACCTTGTCACGGGGCATCACCGTGAAGTCGGCGGACTCGACAACGGTGCGACCACCGATCTCGACGGTCAGCGACTGGGCCTGAAGCACCCGAGCAGGCTACGAGCGCGCGCCGGCGGCGCTCACTCGGTCACGATTGTCGGGAGAACGTCGTCGGTGAAGGTCGTCGGCAGGCACTCCCCCTCAAGACGACCCGGAGCCTCACCGAGGGCGAGGGCCACCTCAGCGACGATCCGCGTGCGGCCGGCCCCGGTCAGATGGATGCCGTCACCGCCCACAAGTCGCGGCTCAGCATCGGTCATATCGGCCCAGTCGAGCAGGTAGACGTTCGGGTCTCCGTCGGCGATCGAGCGGATGATGTCGTTCACCACGGTTCGGGTCTCGGTGAACTCGCTCACGGTCAAGACCAGTACCGGCCGGGGCGCGAGCCGGTCGACGAGCTCCCGCATCTGGTCCTCGAAGTTCAGGTAGTCGCCGCGGAAGTTGCTCCCGAAGAACACGACAGCGGCGTCCCAGTCGGCCCCATCACTTGGCGGCAGTCGTCGATTGAGCACCCGATGGGCGAAGTCGATGAAGCGCCCCGGTTCGGCATCCACCTCGACGTCCCAGCCCGCCTCGTTGAGTCGGTTGCACATATCACCGCCATAGCGCTCCGCCGTGGACGCCATGATCGAGTCGCCGATGACAATCACGCGATTGCCCTCGACCAAGTCGCCGAACGGCGCGAGTCCCAGGTCGGTTGGTCGAATTCCATCGCTGTCGACGACCACCGGCTCAGGTTCGGGTTCAGTCACGACGGGTGTCGTCTCCTCGGTCAACGGCTCGGCTGGCGGCGCGTCGCGATCGACCGGAAGACCGATGTCGCCGGGCATCTCACCGACCCCTGCCACCGTGCCCGCCCCGACCGTGACGGCACCAGTGGAGGCCGTCGTCGTCGAGCACGCGGCGAGCGCGAACGGGGCGATCGCGGCGAGGGCGGGCACCGCCAGCGATCGGAGACATGACGGCACACGACCATTGAACAGGACGCGCGGCATCGCGCCGTGTCACCGAGGTCGCAGCCGTGGTCGCGCTTGTCACATAGGGCACCGACCGATCGGCGATGGAGGGGTACCGTGTCGGTGTGCCGCGGCCCTACGACCTCGTCATCATCGGGCTCGGCTCAGCGGGGCTGACCGCGGCGCGCTTCGCCTCCGCTGAGCTCGGCCTCCGAGTCGCGGCGGTCGAGCGCGACCGCGTTGGGGGCGACTGCCTGTGGAGTGGCTGTGTTCCCTCGAAGTCCCTGGCCCGATCGGCCCGCTCAGCCCACGAGGCTCGACGCGCGGTCGACTTCGGCGTCCGAACCGGTGAGATCACCGTCGATCTCCCGTCGGTCTGGCGTCGGATCCGGGATGTCCAAGGCATCATCGCGGCTGGCGACGACTCCCCCGAGCGCGTCACCGACTGGGGCGTGGATCTCTACAACGGCACGGCGTCGGTCACCGGAGCCCGACGGGTGACCGTCGACCTCGACGGCGAGGCCACCGACCTCGATACGCGCAACATCCTGATCTGCACGGGATCTCGTCCTCGCATCCCCCACATCTCGGGACTCGCCGAGGTCGACTACCTGACCAACGAGTCGCTCTTCGCGCTCGACACCCCGCCGACCTCGACGATCGTCATCGGGGGTGGGCCGTTCGCCGTCGAAAGCGCTCAAGCCCTCAACCGGCTCGGCGTCGAGGTCACCCTCTTCGAGACGCTCGACCGCCTGCTCTCCCGAGACGAACCCGACCTCGCGGCCCGGGTCGCCGAGGTCCTGCGCGCTGAGGGGGTCGATGTACGACTCAGCACCGCGGTGACCGGAGTCCGTCCCGACTCCGGCGGAGTCGCCGTCGAAACCGCCGACGGCGAGTCACGCGCGGCGAGCGTGCTCATCGCCACCGGGCGTACCGCCAACGTCGAATCGCTCGGACTCGACCGCCTCGGAATCGCCGCTGGTCCTGATGGCATCTCCGTCGACGCCCGGTCCCGCACGATCGTGTCCTCGGTCTACGCCGTCGGCGACGCAGCCGCCGGACGGTCGCTGTTCACCCACTCTGCTGCGCACGACGCCGTCATGGCGGTGAGAGACATGTTCCTCCCGGGGCGAGGCTCAGCCGCCACGCTCGTGCCCTGGGTGACCTTCACCGATCCCCAGCTCGCCCATGTCGGCATGACGGCGGCCGAGGCTCGGGAACGCTTCGGCGAGCGTCGGGTGCGAGTTACGCGCTTTGAACTCGCCGACACCGATCGCGCCCGGATCGATTCAACACCCGAGGGCATGGTCCTCGTCGTCACGGCGCGCGGGAAGATCGTCGGTGGTCACATCCTCGCTCCCGAGGCCGGAGAGATGATCCAGGAGTTGGCCCTCGCGGTGCGGTTCGCGATGTCGATTCGTGAACTCGGTGAGATCGTGCACGTGTATCCGACAATGTCGACCGGCATCTCCCAGATGGTCGCCGAGCAGGTGTTCCGTCGGATCAGGCGTCTTCGTCGAGTGGCGAAGCTCAGCCGGCTGATGGGCTGAGCGCCGGATCGAGCTCCTCGAACGTGTCGATTCGTCGGATCGAGGGGAACAGCAGCGCAAATGCCCCGGCGATCACCACCGTGGCGACACCGCCACCCGCGATCGCCCAAGGAACGCCGAGATAGCGGGCGGCGACTCCGCTCTCGAACGCCCCGAGTTCGTTCGACGCGCCGATAAAGACCCCCTCAACCGCCGAGACACGACCGAGCTGCTCGGGCGGAGTGACCAGGGGAACCAGCGAGCCCCGGATGAACATCGAGACCATGTCGGCGGCGGACAGCACCACGAGAGCGAGGAACGCCACCACATAGCTCGTGGTCAAACCGAAGACGATGGTGCCGAGCCCGAATACGGCTACCGACACCAGCAAGGTCGGACCGACCCGTCGTCGCACTGGGGCGATAGCGAGGATGACGGCCATCGTCGCCGCGCCGACACCGGGTGCCGCCCGCAGCCACCCGTAGGCGATATCGCCCACTCCGAGCCGCTCCGCGGCCACGATCGGGATCAACGCGACCGCTCCCCCGAAGAGGACGGCGAAGAGGTCGAGGCTGATGGCCCCGAGCACGACCGGCGTTCGGCGAATAAACGACAGCCCCTCGAGGGCGAGTCGCAGACTCGGCCGTTGGGACGGGTCGGACCGATCGGTGGCAACCGCGGCGGCCCCCGGCCGGTACTGGACAGCGAGAATCAACGGGATCGCGCCCGCGGTGAGCACCGTCGCCACGGCGTAGGCGACCCACGGATCGATGCTGTAGAGCAGCCCACCGAGGGCGGGACCGAGAATCGACGTTCCGGTGAAGGTGGCCGTCCACAGGGCGACCACGCGAGGGACGTCGGCTGGCGGAACCATGAGGGGCAGCACCGCCCGTCGGCTCGGACCGATCATCGCGTCGGCCGTTCCGATACCCACGGCGATGAGGAAGAGCAGCCACACGCGGTCACCATCGCCGAGGCTGAAGGCGACAAGGCCCGCCGCACAGGCGAGGCGGCCACCGAGGAAGGTTCCCGCGACGCGACGACGGTCGAACCGGTCGGCGATGTAGCCGCTCGGAAGCGCGAGAAGCAGACCCGGGACGAACTGCGCGAGGCCGATCAAGCCGATGTCGAACGGGTTGCCCGTGAGGTCGTACACCTGCTTGAACAGGGCAGTGATCAACAGGTTGATCCCAGTCGCGGCGAGCGCCGTCGAGCCGAGGTACCGGCGAACTGGACGCTGACGGAGCACGGTCAGCGCTGTCGACACCGGCGAGACGCTAGCCCCAGGATCGCGTCTCCTTCGGTTTCGGGACGGTGACACACGCTACGGACGTGTGACGTTTCCTCGGCGATCTGATTGAGAATGGCGATTCCTCGCCCACGGGCTGATCAGGACGGGTATGAACAGACCCGTGACCGACATGTCCCTCATCGCCGGAGGCGCCCTCGACGAGCGCTTCGCCACCGACGACACCACCGACCCTTCGGTCGACTGGCAGGCGGTCGTTCGCCTCGGGATCACGATGAGCACCACCGCCGCGGCCGCAGCCGTCGTCACCCACGCGTCGCTTGGACCGGTCGGCCAAGGGATGCTCGTGCTCACCGTGATCGGGGTCGGCTTCACCGGCTCCCTGCTGCGCACGCTTCGCGACTGATCCGAACATCTCGTCGGGCCAACGACCAACGTGCCACGATCGACCCATGTCGCACCGGCCCGTACTGCTCATCCACGGCGCTTGGAGTGGGCGATGGTGTTGGGCGGGGCTCCAGACCGAGCTCGAGCGACTCGGTGTTCCCTCGCACTCGATCGACCTCCCCGGCCACGGCGACTCTCCACTGGCGCTCGGCGACCTAGAGGGTGACGCGCGCGCGGCTGCCGACGCGGCCGCCGCAATCGGATCCGACGTCGTGCTCGTCGGGCACTCCTATGGCGGGGCGGTCATTACCGGCGCAGCCGCGCAGACCACCGTCTCCCACCTCGTCTACATCGCCGCCTTCGCCCTCGACGATGGGGAGAGCGTCAACGGTTTCCTTCGGGCGGCTCCCCGCCACCGGGTGGAACTCGCCGACGCGATCCGACCTGGGGAGGACGGAACGACCACGCTTGATCCTGAACTCATCGGACCGCTCTTCTACCCCACGCTGAGCGAATCGGAGCGGGAGGCGCTCGCGGCGCGCCACTCACCGCAGCCGAACGCCGCGATGACCCAAGCGGTCGCCGGAAGCCCTCGTGCGTCGACCCGATCCACCTATGTGCTGTGCCAGCGCGATCGCACCGTGCATCCAGAGCACCAGCGGATCATGGCCGCACGTTGCGATGAGGTGATCGAACTCGACCGAGATCACTACCCCTACATCGAGGATCCGGTCGAGTCGGCGCGCATCATCGCCCAGATCGCAGCGCTCTGACGATGACCGGCGAACCCTCCGCGCTCTTCGAGGGGTCGGGAGATCGTTGGGCCCCGACCGAGCTCTCGGCCGGCCCGTGGGATCCCGCGCACTGTCACGGGGGCCCGCCATCCGCTCTCCTCGCCCGAGCCGTTGAGCATCACGACGCCGAGGGCGTTCAGTGGCAGGTCGCCCGCCTGACCATTGAGTTGCTCCGACCGATCCGAGTCGGCCACCCGCTACGAGTCACCTCGACAACCGAGCGCTCCGGCCGCCGAATCTCCGTGGTCACCGCGTCGCTTATCGACGGCGAGAGCGAGGTGGCCGGCGTCCGCGCGCTTCGCATCAGGCGCCGCGAGGACGACCTACCGGACGGGGTTGTGCCCCCCGGCTCGATGCCCGCCTCCGTCGAGGAGTCGCGGCCCGATGTCGCGGACTTCACCGATGACCGTCCGAGCTACGTCGGGCACGCCTGCGAGTTCCGCTTCGCGAGCGGTGGATGGAATTCTCTCGGCGCGTGCGCGGTGTGGATTCATCTACGCCACCCGGTTGTCGCCGGGGAGCACCCGAGCGGACTTCAACGGGTCGCCGCGGCCGCTGACTTCGGCAACGGGGTCTCGGCCGATGTCGACTTCAACAGCTGGCTCTACATCAACCCGGATCTGACCATCCACCTCGCTCGACCGGCTCACGGCGAATGGATTGGCCTGAGCGCGTCATCGCATCTGGGTGGCACCGGCACCGGCCTTGCCCATTCGTTGTTGCACGATGACAACGGGCCGCTCGGGTTGAGTCTCCAGAGCCTGCTCGTCGAGCCGCGCTGAGGTTCAGCGACGCGAGCGCGCCACCTCGACAACCGCGTCGATCGCCGCCGGATCTTTCAGCGCTCCACGGCTTGCGACTACATCGGGATCGGCGCCCAGCAGGATCTTCTTCACCGGCAGCTCCAACTTCTTGCCGCTCAGCGTTGTGGGGACTGCATCGAGACGGTGCACCTCATCGGGTACATGCCGAGGCGACAACTGCGACCGGACAATGGTGCGGATCTCGGCGACAAGATCCGGCGCGACGACCGAACCCTCACCGGGACCGACGACGAAGAGCACGAGCAGTCCCGGATCGTCGCCGTCCTCGGCCTCGAGATGCACGACGAGTGAGTCCGCCACTCCGGGTACCGATTCGACGACCCGATAGATCTCCGCGGTGCCGACCCGCACGCCACCACGGTTGAGCGTCGCGTCGCTGCGACCCGAGATGACGCACGATCCACGATCCGAGAAGGTGACCCAATCCCCGTGCCGCCACATCCCCGGGTAGTGCTCGAAGTAACTGGCCGAGTACCGGCTCCCATCATCGTCGCCCCAGAAACCGATCGGCATCGACGGCATCGGCTCGGTCACCACGAGCTCCCCCTGCGAGCCGACGACCTCCCGGCCGTCCTCGTCGAAGGCGGCCACCGCGCAGCCGAGATAGCGCGCGGGAATCTCACCGGTCCACACCGGCGTCATCGGACTGCCTCCGACGAAGGCGGAGGCGATATCCGTCCCCCCGGAGATCGGTGAGATCAGCGCGGTCGACGACACGTGCTCGTGGATCCAGCGGAATCCCTCAGGCGGCAGTGGCGCGCCGGTGGAGCCGACGGCGCGAATCGCCGAGAGATCGAACTGCTCCGAGGCCCGGAGGCCCGCGCGGGCGCAGGCCGTGAAGAACGGCGCGCCGCCTCCGAACCAGGTCACCCGCTCCTCGGCCGCCAACCGCCAGAGCGTCTCGGTTCCATCGGCGTTGGGATCACCGTCGTAGAGCACGAGCGTCGAACCGTGGAGCAGTCCGGAGACCAGGTAGTTCCACATCATCCATCCGGTGGTGGTGAACCAGAAGAACCGATCCTCGGGCCCCATGTCGCCGTGGAGACCCTGGACCTTCAGGTGCTCGAGCAAGACGAGACCTTGGCCGTGAACGATCGGCTTGGGAAGACCGGTGGTTCCCGAGGAGTAGAGGACGTAGAGGGGATGCTCCGCCTCACGACGCTCGAACGTGAGCGGGCTGTCCGTCGGCGCTTCCATCACCTCCGACCAGTCGAGCACTGGGACAGTGGCCACCGAGTCAGCCAGACCCCGATCGAGATAGGCAATCGAAATCACCGCGGACAGCGTCGGCAGCCCAGCACAGATCTCGGCTACCTCATCCTCGCGTCCGACGGCATGACGGCCGTAGCGATAGCCGTCGACGGCCAGCAGCACCTTGGGCTCCACCTGTGAGAACCGGTCAAGCACGGCGCGCACGCCGAACTCAGGAGCGCATGAGGTCCACACCGCCCCGAGGCTCGAGGTCGCGAGGAAGGCAACGATCGTCTCGGGGATGTTCGGCAGATACGCCGCGACCCGGTCGCCGACTCCGATGCCAAGCTCGACGAGCGCGGCGCGCGCTCGACGAACCGCGTCGATCAGCTCCGCGCCACTCATCTCGCTGCGATCCCGAGACTGAGAGCGAGAGATGATCGCCGGTCGAGACGCTTCGAGGTTACGGAGACAATGCTCGGCGAAATTGGTGCGAGCGCCAGAGAACCAGCGAGCCCCCGGCATCACGCGTCGGTCAAGAATCTGCTCGAGCACGCCGTCTCCCGCGACATCGAAGAACTCCCAGACCGCCGCCCAGAACTCCTCGAGGCCGTCGCCGGCCGACCACGCCCACAGCGCCTCGTAATCGGGAAAGCTCCGGCCGGTACGACGCTCGCAAAGATCGATGAACGTTCCGAGCCTCGTTGACTGACGGGCGTCGGCGGGCGGGGTCCAGAGCACCTCAGGGTGTGTCGCGTTCACCCTCCTAGTCTGACCGAGGCGCCACCCGACCGACGAGTGTGCGTCGACGACTAGGTTCGAGTCATGGGCAGGATCGATCTCGACCATGACGGCGTCTCGGGCTATCTGGCCGAATCGGTCACCGGCAGCGGGCCCGGCGTCATCGTCGTCCAAGAGTGGTGGGGACTCGATAGCGGGATCATCCAAATCTGCGATGAGTTGGCGGCCGCCGGCTTCACCGCCCTCGCCCCCGACCTCTACCACGGTGAACTGGCCGGGCATACCGAGATGGATCGCGCTGGCGAACTCATGGCCGCTCTCCCTATGGATCGCGCCGCCGCTGATATGAGCGGAGCTGTCGATCACTTGGCTTCGCTCGAGTCGACCAGTGGAGAGGGTGTCGCCGTCATCGGGTTCTGCATGGGCGGCATGCTCACCTTCGTCCTCGCGGCGCTCCGCCCCGACCTCGTCAAGGTCGCCATCCCGTTCTACGGCTTCCCCTCTGGTGACGGTCAGCCGGACTACTCGCGTATCTCGGCGGTCATCCGCGGCCACATGGCCGAGCACGACGACTTCTTCCCCCCGTCGGGCGCCGCGGAACTCGAGACCAAGCTCCGCGCGGCCGGTGTGGACGCCGAGCTCACGGTCCACGAGGGCACCGGTCACGCGTTCATGGCCCCTCACGACGCGCTCGGTACCCAGCGCGCTGATCTCGCCGCCGAGATTTGGCCGCAGGTGCACGACCTCATCCGGTCGACGATCCGTTAGGTCTGCCCGGTCTCCACTCGGTAGCAGCCGACCAGATGGTCGTCGGCGAGTCCCATCGACTGCATGAGGGCGTACATCGTGGTCGGCCCGACGAAGCGCCAACCCCGCCGACGGAGGTCGCGCGACAGCGCAACCGAGGTGTCGGTGATCGCCGGCACCTCTGACATTGTTCGCGGACGCGGCCGAGCTGGCTCTCGGAACCCCTCGAAGTAGCCGCCCAACGAGCCGAACTCGTCGATCAGCCCGGAGGCGAGCCGCGCGTTGGCGATTACCGACTCGACTTTGCCGCGATGGCGAATGATCCCCGGGTCGGAAAGCATCTCCGCGACTCGGCGGGCCGGCATCGCGGCCACTCGATCCGGCGCGAAATCGTGGAACCAGTGTCTCAGTCGGTCTCGCTTGCGGAGCACCGTCAGCCAGCTGAGACCGGCCTGGAACCCCTCCAGGCTCACCTTCTCGAACCACTCGACATCCGTGACCGCCGGTCGTCCCCACTCGAGGTCGTGGTAGGCGATGTAGTCGTCGTGCCCGGCGCACCAAGCGCACCGCCGAAGCCCATCGTTCCCGGTGAACAGGTCGTTTTCCGACACGCCGGCGACATTAGGCCGGCCTTCGCACGCGAACCGCCGAGGGCGTAGCCTCACCCCATGCCGACGCCACGCGAGATCTGGGAGACCGAGTTCGGTGCCGCACCTCGACGCGACGCCGACTTCGAGACGATGTCGGGAATCCCCGTCGAGCCGGTCTACGGCCCCGACAACGGTGATTTCCCCGGCCAATTCCCCTACACCCGCGGCCCCTACGCGTCGATGTACCGGTCGCGGCTGTGGACGATGCGGATGTTCGCTGGGTTCGGCACCGCCGAGGACACCAACTGGCGCTTCAAGGAGATCATCCGCGCCGGTGGCGGCGGGCTCTCGACGGCGTTCGATATGCCGACCCTCCTCGGCATTGACTCCGACGACCCCATGGCGCTCGGCGAGGTGGGCCGTTGCGGAGTTGCGGTCGACACCCTCGCCGACATGGAGGACCTCTACGCCGACATCGACCTCGGCGAGGTCACCACCTCGATGACCATCAACTCACCGGCCGCCGTGATCTTCGCGATGTTCGTCGCCCAGGCCGAGAAAGCGGGCATCCCGCGCGCCCGCCTCGGCGGAACCCTGCAGAACGACATTCTGAAGGAGTACCAAGCCCAGAAGGAGTTCGTCTTCCCACCGCGGCAGTCAATGCGACTCGTGCGCGACACGATCGCCTTCACCTCGGCCGAGATGCCGAGATGGCACTCCGTGTCGATCTCGGGCTACCACATCCGCGAGGCCGGCTCGACGGCAGTCGAGGAACTCGCCTTCACCCTCGCCAACGGGTTCGCCTACGTCGAGCTGGCGCTCGCCGCCGGCCTCCCAGTCGACGCCTTCGCCCCTCGACTCAGCTTCTTCTTCAACGCTCACATCGACTTCTTCGAGGAGATCGCCAAGTACCGCGCGGCCCGGCGCATCTGGGCCCGATGGATGCGCGATCGCTACGGCGCCGAGGACCCTCGTTCGATGCAGTGCCGATTCCACACCCAGACCGCCGGTGTCTCCCTCACCGCTCAGCAACCTGAGTTGAACATCGCCCGCACCGCTATCGAAGCCCTCGCTGGAGTGCTCGGTGGCACCCAGAGCCTCCACACCAACTCGATGGATGAGGCGATGGCCCTCCCCACAGAGAAGGCCGCGCGGATCGCGCTGCGCACCCAGCAGATCATCGCGAACGAGACCAACGTGGCCCACGTCGCCGACCCGCTCGGAGGTTCGCATTACGTCGAGGCGCTCACCGACGAGGTGGAGCGCCAGGCCGAGGAGATTTTCGCCCACATTGAGGAGCTCGGATCCGGCTCGATGCTCGAGGGAGCGATCAAGGGGATCGAGGAGAACTGGTTCCAGGGTCGCATCACCGACTCGGCGTTCGAGCTCGAGCGCAAGGTCAACGAGGGCCGCCGGATCATCGTCGGGGTCAACGCCTTCACGGAGGGCAACGATGAGGAGCAGATTCCGCTTCTGCGCATCACCAACGAGGATGAGCAGCGTCAGCGAAAGCGCCTCGACGCCGTGCGTGATCGACGCGATACGTCGAAGGTCGATGCCGTGCTCGCGCGGCTCCGTTCCGAGGCCGCCGACCCGGAGATCAACCTCATGCCGACGCTCATCGAGGCGGCTCAGGCCTACGCGACGCTCGGTGAGATCATGTCGGCCATGGGCTCAGTGTTCGGACGTCATGTCGAGGTGCCGACGTTCTAAGCGTCGGGTGAGGCGGGGATAGCGATGGCGGGTGAGCGAATCCTGGTGGCCAAGGTTGGCCTCGACGGTCACGACCGCGGCGTGAAAGTTGTTGCTCGCATCCTCCGCGATGCCGGATTCGAGGTCATCTACACCGGGCTCTTCCAGACTCCGGAGACGGTCGCCGCGGCCGCCGTCGATGAGGACGTCGACGCGATCGGTCTCTCGATGCTGTCGGGGGCCCACATGACGCTCGCCCCGGCCGTCGTCGAGGCCGTCCGAGCGCGGGGGGCCGACATCCCGGTCATGGTCGGTGGCATCGTTCCCGACCACGACCTCGAGGAGTTGACGGCCGCCGGGATCAGCGCGGTCTTGACACCAGGATCGACGGCGGAGCAGATCATCGACGAAGTGCGGCGGGTACTCGACGCCGAGATGACAGGCTGATCGATGCCCCTCGACCCCGACGTCGCCGAACTCGTGAGGGTGCTCGCCGAGACGGGAGCCCCAGCGCTCTCCGATGGCACGGTGGAGGAAGCCCGTCGGAACTACGACTCGGCGCCGAAACCGAACCCGGACCCTCTCCCCCACGTCGTCGACCTCACCGTTGCCGGCTCCGACGGGGAGGTGCCCATACGTGTCTACGCGGCGGTCTCCGATCCGCGCGACCTCCCGGTGATCGTGTTCTTCCACGGGGGTGGATGGGTGCTCTCCAGCGTCGACGGACATGACCCGACAGCGCGTCGACTTGCAGTACTCACCGGCGCGCTCGTGGTCTCCGTCGATTACCGACTCGCACCCGAACATCCCTTCCCAGCTCCACACGACGACTGCTGGACGGTCACCGAATGGCTGAGCCGCGAGGCGGCATCCATCGGAGGCGATCCCGACAGGATCGCCGTGGCCGGCGACTCCGCGGGCGGGAACCTCGCCGCTGGCGTCGCGATACGAGCTCGTGACGAAGGTCTGACCCTCCGTCATCAGTGCTTGATCTATCCCTGTATCGACAGCGATCAGGCTCCCTACGCGTCAATGCGCGAGAACGCCGAGGGCTACTTCCTCACCGCGGCCGATATGGACTGGTTCTGGGACCGCTACGTCGATCCGACTCTCCGCGACGATCCTCGGGCGGTTCCTGCACGCAGTCGTGATCTCTCCGGATTGGCACCAGCACTGGTGCTCTCCGCCGAGTTCGATCCACTGCGGGACGAGGCGGAGGTATACGCGGCTCGCCTCGCTGCCGCCGGAGTGCCGGTTGAGATGGTCCGCACCCCTGGTGTGGTGCACGGATTCGTGACCCGCTGGCACACGATGTCTCGGGCGCATGAGGCTCATGAGGTGATCGCCACCGCCGTTCGCCGCGCCTTGGCATGACCGAGCTCCGCCGGAGTCTCGGCGTCGCCGATGCCGTGGTGATCGGCGCGGGCTCAATGCTCGGAGCCGGGGTGTTCGCCGTGTGGGGTCCAGCCGCCGATGCAGCCGGAGCCTGGCTGGTACTCGGACTCGCGATCGCGGGTGTCGTCGCGTTCTGCAATGCGACCTCCTCCGCCCAACTCGCCGCGAGGCATCCGGAGTCTGGGGGC
>RFQQ01000031.1 GCA_009924875.1 Actinomycetota bacterium
AAGACGAGTCGGTGGTGCTCCCCGAGAGCGGCGAGCACCTCAGGAACGTGGGGGAGGAGTTCGACGGGTTCTCGGAGGAGATCGTGCACGTGGTCGACGAGGTCACCAAGCACCTGTGAGGGCACCGCGCCCTGGGTAGCAGTGACCGCAGCCTCGATCATGGAGAGCCCGAAGGCTTTCACGCCGTAGCCCGAGAGCGCGATGTTGCCCAGCTCGACAGATCGGAGGGCGCCGGCGAGATCAACCCCGTCGGGGGTGTGGGGTCCAACCCATTCGAGGAACAACTCCTCCGCTCGGCGGAAGTGATCCTCGCTCCTCCAGAGCGTGTCGTCGGCGTCGAGGCCGATGACGAGAGACGAGCTCACCGGTGGATCGCGTTGAGGTAGTTGTACACCGTGATTCGACTGACGCCCATCGCGTCGGCGAGGTCCTCGACGGCTCGGCGGAGGGTGAACGCGCCGCGCTCGTCGAGCAGCCGGACCGCGCGCTGCTTGTCCTCACGCGAGAGGCTCGGGAGCGGTCCGCCGAGTTCGTTCTCCACCGATTCGATGAGTCGGTCGAGCGCGCCGTGCAACGGCGGAACGCGGACACCAGCGACCGTCTCGCCTTCCCACACGATCGGAAGGTCGGCCGGTTCGATGGCCTCTCGGCTCACGATGCGGGCACCCATCGCCTCAAGCGCCGGTCGGACGGCTGTGACCACCGGGTGCTCGCCGCTCACGCCGACCCCTCGTCGCCTCCGGCCACCTCGATCGTGAGCCTGGTGGCGCCGTTGGCGAATGCCGAGCGGACCACGTCGGCCACAGCCTCGGCGAGAGTCTCGGCGTCGATTTCGCAGGACGTGCCGAAGGCCCCGAAGTCAACCTCAAGTCCCCGAGCGGTCAGCGCCTCGACCGGCGCGGTGACGTGGGCTCCGGGTCGACCCTCATGGAAGGGCTCCACCGTGAAATCGAGACGTGGCACACCTCGATCGTAGGGGATCGGAGTGTGCGGTCTCCGAGCCCTCAGACACCCATCACTCGGTGCAGCTCACTCGATCGCGCGAGGCAGTCTCGTCCGGCGGCGCCGAAGGCCTCGTTGAGTCGGGCGAGCGCCTGCCGGAAGGACTGGTTCCACTCCTGCTCGAATCGCTGTCGAGCGGGACCGTGCCAAACGGTGCCGGAGAACGTCGAGTCGACGGCCGACATCATCTGGGTGATGACATCGATCTGCTGGTTGAGCGTGCGACCGAGTTGCGCGAGTTGTTCCGGATCTGCTCCGTAGATGGCCATACCTTCTCCTCTGATCGGGTCGAGGGCTTCTGTTCGAGCTGAGGGGGAGCCAGCTCGTCAGCCCGACGGAAGATCGCGAGACGACCATTCGAGTGCGGCCTCGGCGAGCCCGTCGATCAGGGCCAGAGTGTGCGGGACCAGATCGCCTTCGTGATCCCACCAGAGGGGACCTTGACCCCGAACTCGGGGCGGGAGCTCGATCTGCACGCCAGTGGCTCGAGGCAGGTTGACCGGATTGTCGTCGTGGAGTCCGCGGAGACGAACCGGGATCTCCGCGAGATCGGTGATGACCCGGTAGCCGGGCAGCCGGTGCTCGATGTGGCGGCCGACGTGATGTGCGAGCTCACGGTTCCGCCCCCCGAGAAGCAGAGACGAGAACATTCCGCGACGACCAAAGCCGTGGACGGTCACGACGACGTCTACATGTTCGATGAAGGTGGCGAGGTTGGCGGAGTCGGCTGGCGTGAATCGAGTGGAGGGGAGGTGCTTCGGGTCGTCGTCGGTGTGGAGAACGCCGTAATAGGAGGCGCCGGCTCGCTCAGCCGCGTCGCGGGCGATCCGATCGGTCGTCACCTCGAGCCGCCCACCGTGGAAGGCCATGAAGCCGAATGTCGAGCGCAACTCGATTTCCTCGACGGCGCGGCCCTCGGCGAGCAGTGAGGCGAAACCCGCGGTCATGACCCCATGCTCCCAACACGAGGGCGCTGTCGTAGCATCGAGCGGATGTTGGTGTGGATGGACCTCGAGATGACCGGGCTCGACCACACGACCGACGTCATCGTCGAGATCGCGACGCTCATCACTGACGACAACCTTGAGATCGTGGCGGAGGGCCCCGATCTGGTGGTCCACCAGAGCGATGAGGTGCTCACTGCGATGAACGAGGTGGTGACCGGGATGCACACCGCGAGTGGCCTGCTCGAGGAGATTCGTTCCTCGACGCTTGGGCTGGAGGAGGCTGGTCATCTGACGCTCGAGTTCATCCGTGAGCACTGCCCGGAGCCGGGCACTGTGCCGCTCTGCGGTAACTCGATCGGCACCGACCGGCGTTTCCTCGCCGCCTACCTCCCCGATATCGAGGCGTACCTGCACTATCGATCGGTTGACGTTTCAAGCATCAAGGAACTCGCTCGACGGTGGAGTCCCGAGGTCCTCCAGCAGGCGGTCAGGAAGCCGAACAGCCACCGGGCGCTCGACGACATTCGGGCGAGCGTTGACGAGCTCCGGCTCTATCGGGATCTGCTCTTCCGCGACCCGAGCGAACTGGCGAGCGCCATCGCCGCCCGCGCGACCGACTCGCCGACCTGAGACCACAGCGACCACACTGCCCCAATGCGCGCAGTGGTCGTCACCGAACCCGGCGGACCGGAAGTGCTCCGGGTCATGGAGGTTCCCGACCCGGTTCCCGGGCCCGATGAGATCCGTGTTCGGGTGGAGTACACCGCCTGCAATCGGGCCGACATCATGCAGCGCCTCGGCGGCTACCCAGATCCGGTTCGCCGCGAGCATGAGATACTTGGACTCGAGTACGCGGGTCGGGTGGAGTCGGTCGGCGACCGGGTGACGCGCTGGTCAGTCGGCGACCGGGTGATGGGTATCGAGTCGGGTGCCTGCAACGCGGGATTCGTTGTGACTCACGAGCGCCTCGCGATGCCCGTGCCGTTAGCCCTCGCTGACGACGAGATGGGCGCGGTCCCCGAGGTGTTCACCACCGCCTGGGACGCCTTGGTAGCCCAGGGCGGCCTGACCAGTGGGCGCTGGGCACTGGTTCACGCGGGGGGCTCGGGGGTCGGCACAGCCGCCATTCAGATTGCCAGAGCGATCGGGGCGCGGATCGCGGTGACCTGCTCGGCTCGTAAGGCCGAGGCCTGCCGTGAACTCGGAGCTGATCTTGTCCTCGAGCGGTCGCCGGCCGATTGGGCCTCGGCTCTGAAGGAGGCGGTCCCCGACGGTGTCGATGTAGTGCTCGACGTGATCGGTGGCGAGGAGGCTGATCGGAATCTGCGAGTGGTGCGACCCCAAGGAACGATCATGCAGGTTGGACTCCTGGGAGGACCAACCGCGACGGTGTCAACCGGCCTCATCTTGACGAAGCGCGTCCATTGGATCGGTACCACGTTGCGCAACCGGCCGATCGAGCAGAAAATCGCGGCGGTGCAGCGGTTCTGCGCTGAGATGCTTCCGCTCTTCGACTCCGGTGCTCTTCGGCCGGTGATCGATCGAGTCGTCGATGTCGACGACGTCGCCGATGCTCACCGCCACATGGAAGCCGATCTGAACGTGGGGAAAATCCTGCTCCGCATGTGATCGAAAACTGCGAGGTTCGCCTTGCGCCCGTCTCCGGACGGGCATGGATCACATCACTGCCACCACTGACCGCTTGCCGGGTCGCGCGCGATGCGCGGACGGCACGGGTCGTCTCGCCAACCTGTTCTTCTCCGATGATGCCCACGACCTCGCGCGGGCGAAGGCGATCTGCCGACGGTGCTCACTCGCTGAGGCATGTCGTGCGGGAGCACTGGAGCGAGTCGAGTTCTACGGGGTGTGGGGAGGTGTGCTCGTCATGGAGGGGATGATCGTCGAGGATCGGCCTCGACGCGGACGACCTCCTCGCAACCCGAAGCCGGAACTCGTGGTCGACGAGGTACCCCTGCCACCCCATCTCGTGGCCTGACCGGGGGCCGGTGGGCGTCGTTAGCCTGAGGACATGGAGCGGCGGCGCGCGACGGTCGCGATCGGTGTCGCCGCAGCGCTGTCGCTCTTCGCGATCTCCGTCGGCGCGCCGCGCGTGCGTGATGCTGTCACCGATGACCTCGACGTGGTCCTCGACGAGCCAGGGGAGTTTCAACAGCCGCTCAGCGATGACGGCACCGCCGTGGACCGTTTCCCCTCGGTTGAACTGATAACGGTTTCCGGGGCGGCCATCGACAGTGCGTCACTGGTCGGCACGCCGTTGGTGGTGAACCTCTGGTTCGCGGCCTGCCCACCGTGCGCCCGAGAGATGCCCGAGTTCGCCGAGGTGCACGCCGAGGTGGGCGATCGAGTTCGTTTCATCGGTGTGAACGCGGTGGACGACGTGGATCGGATGATTGAGTTCGCTGAATCGGTAGGTGTGGCCTACGAGCTGTTCCTCGATCCCCTCGGTCGATTCACCGATGCCGTGGAGACGGTCGCGTTTCCGCTCACCATCTTTGTGGACGCTGAGGGACGCGTTGTCGGTCGCGATGGCGTGCTCGATGCCGATGGGCTGCGTGAGGGCATCGCGCGTTACTTCTCGATACCGGTCACGAGGTCGGCGTGAGCCTGTCGTTCCTCCGAGGGTTTGTAGCGGCGGTGAACCCCTGTGGGTTCGTGCTGTTGCCCACGTACCTGATGTTCTTCCTCGGCTCCGATGTGACGGCAGCGGCCGGAGACCTCGGAGCCCGTCGGGCCGGTGTCCGTCGCGCGCTCGTCGTGCATCGCATCGCTCGGATGCACCATCGGGCTCTTCCTTCCATCGCTCTTCGCTGCCCGCGACGACGGGATGCTGGCTGCACTCGCTCAGGTGGCGGCCTATGGGGCCGGTATGGGACTTCTCGTGTCAGCCCTCACGGTCACGTTGGCGGTAGCGCGGACGGGTCTTCTCGGTGTGCTGAGAGCGTCGATGCACCGAGTCGAGCAGGTGGCGGCTGGGTTTGTCGTGCTGTCTGGTCTCTACCTCGCCTACTACTTCTGGGTCGTCGACATCGAAGGTGGCTCCGATCCAATCGTTGAAGCGGTCGACCGCGTGCAACGCTCCGCGATCGACGCCTTGCAGCAGCGGTGGCAGGCGACTGCCGTGGTGCTCGGCGCCGTGGTGCTCGCGGCCGGTGTGTACGCGCGCCGGCCCGCGCGGCGACGTCGCTGAAGCCGGACCGGACCGCGGCAGCCCTCGCTGGCTACGGTCGGCGACGTGAGCGACGAACGGATGAGGTCGAGCGATGTTCCGCTTCAGCCAGCGGCCACGGTGATGCTCCTCAGGGATGGGCCCGAGGGCGTTGAGGTCTTCATGTTGCGAAGGACCCTGTCTGCGTCATTTGCCGGCGGTCAGTACGTGTTCCCCGGCGGCAAGGTGGATGGGGAGGATCACTCGGCCCAATTCGAACCCGTATGCGATGGTCTCGACGATGCCGCGGCCTCTCAGCGACTCGGCCTCGAGCACGGAGGTCTCGCTTGGTTGGTCGCCGCGGTCCGTGAGTGTTTCGAGGAGGCTGGCGTGCTGCTCGCCCGACGATCAGATGCTGGCGATGCCATTCGATTCGGTGTCGATCTTGATTCTGGGGAGATGGCCGAGGCTCGGGAGCGGGTCCACTCCGGTGAGCTGTCCCTCGTCGAGTTGTGCTCGCGTCATGAACTGCGACTTATGGTCGACCGGATTGGCTTCACCAGCCACTGGATCACCCCGGTTGGTGAGCGCCGACGATTCGACACCCGTTTTCTGGTGGCGGTGGCGCCCCTCGTTCAGGAACCGCTGCACGATGGCGGAGAGACGATCGAGAGCCTTTGGGTGCGGCCCGCACACGCCCTCGAGCGAGCAGCTGCCGGCGAGCTGCAGATGTTTCCGCCGACCATCGCGAATCTGAAGTGGCTGCGGGGATTCGACTCCGCGGATGCCGCGGTGACCTCGGCGATCGATGCGCCGAGACCGGCCCCGATCCTGCCTAGGGTGCGACTCGATCCCTCGGGGCGTGTTGTGGGCGTCGCTCTACCCGGAGACGCCGATTACGAACAGGTGCCACTGCCAGAGTTCGTCACCGGCGGTCGCTGAGGGGTTATTCACGACTCGTCGAGGGCGGCTGCAACCGCTTCGAGAAGGCGGGCCGAGCATCCCGACATGTCGACGTCGCTGTCACGCGGAGGAGCGACCTGCTCGACGATCTGACTCACGAGATCGCGCAGCGCGCTGGCGGCCGAGCCCTCGGACCGGAGGACCACCGGATCCCCATTGTCGCCGCCGGAGGAGAGCGCTGGCTCGAGGGGGATCGACGCGAGCAGAGGCACACCGATGTCGGAGGCGAGCTCCGCTCCCCCGCCTGACCCGAACAGTTCGTAGGAGTCACCGTGCTCGCAGATGAAAGCACTCATGTTCTCGACCACCCCGATGACGGGCAGGAACGAGCGCCGCGCCATATCAGCGGCGCGCTGGGCCACCTTCTGGGCGGCACGGGCCGGAGTGGTGACGACGAGGATCTCGGTTCGGGGCAGCATGCGCGCGAGACCCATCTGGACGTCGCCGGTTCCCGGTGGCATGTCGATGAGGAGATAGTCGAGGTCCCCCCAGTCCACGTCGTTGAGAAACTGCTCTACCGCTTTGGTGAGCATGAGCCCTCGCCACATGAGCGCGGTCGACTCCTCGACGAGGAACCCGGTGGAAACGACCTCGAGAACTCCTGAGCCGATCTCGCGGCGGTTCGGGATGATGCGAGGGCGTCCGTCGACCTCAGCGGCTTCCATCCGCTCGGACATTCCGAGCAGGCGGGGCACGGAGAATCCCCAGATGTCGGCATCGAGCACACCGACGGTCGACCCGCGCTCGGCGAGTCCAGCCGCGAGATTCACGGTGATCGAACTCTTGCCGACCCCACCCTTGCCACTTGCGACGGCGATTACTCGGCAACGCGCGGGGACGGCGGTCTCGGGTGCTTGCTCTTGGGCTCGACGGCGGGCTCGACCCATCACCTCGGACCGCTCCTCGGGCGTCATCTCGCCCCAGTCGATTCGCACGACGTCCACACCGGGGTGCACGCCCACTCGGCTCTCGATCTCCTTTTTGATCTCGGCGCGAAGGGGACAGCCTCCGATCGTCAATTTGACCGATACCGTCACCGTTCCCCCGTCGATCGACACATCGGGGACCATGCCGAGCGACACGATGTCGACATGAAGTTCTGGGTCGATAACGGTTCGAAGGGCCGCGAACACCTCGTCGGTACTCGGGGGATCGATCGACGAACGGCTGGAACCAGTGGCCTCGTCGTCGGGGCTCGCCATGACCAGAAACTACCCCTCCGGTCGGAGGCGGGCATGACGAGCAGACCTTGTCGACCCCCTCGACCGTCCGGTTAGGATTTCCATCACCGTCATAGGAGGAATGCCACGTGATCACCCTCACCGACAACGCAGCCGTCAAGGTCCGCCAACTCCTCGAAGCCGAGGGAGCGGCCGATCTCGCTCTCCGTGTAGCGGTCCGCCCAGGCGGATGCAGCGGCTTCTCGTACGAGATGTTCTTCGATGGTGACATCGCGGCCGATGACGAGCAGGCCTCTTTCGGCGAGGAATCCTCGGTCAAGGTCGTTGTCGATCCGGCATCTGCTCAGCTCTTGCAGGGAGCCACTCTCGATTACAAGGACGGTCTGGACCAGTCCGGCTTCGCGATCACCAATCCGAACGCATCGCGCACCTGCGGCTGCGGGCAGAGCTTCTCCTGATCGCGTCATGAGCGGCGCGGTCGATGGCCGCGATGTCTGACCTAACGCGCTTGCGACCCTCGGTCGTGGTCACGTCGC
>RFQQ01000032.1 GCA_009924875.1 Actinomycetota bacterium
GAGAGCAGCCCCGCGCATAGCGACCGCCACCGGCTCGACAATCGAACGGGCGGACGAACCGGAGGAGTCAAGTACCACGCCCTCGCCGTCGTCGAACGCGCGCCGAGTCGCCTCGCTGTCTCCGCGCCTCACTGCGGCTGCGAGTTCGCCGATCGCCGAGCCCGCACCGAATCGATGGTTGGCGGTCAGTTCGGCGACTCGGGGCGAGGTGACCCCTCTCGCTGCGACGAGGTCGGCCAGAACCGAACCCGCCTCGACGCTCGCCAATTGGTCGGGGTCACCGACCAGGATGAGCCGGGTGGTGTCACTCAGAGCCTCCAACAGCGAGGCGGTGAGTGGCAGCGACATCATCGAGGCCTCGTCGATGATGACGACGTCGTGATGCAACGGATCGGATGCGTTGTGGTGGAAGGCGGCGCTACCACGACGAACTCCGAGCAGTCGATGGACGGTCGACGGCCGGATCTGACGCATCAAATCCGCGAGTTCTGGATCGCTCGAGTCGAGGAGCGCAGCCGCCTTGGCGATGCTCTCCCCCATTCGGGCAGCGGCCTTTCCGGTTGGGGCCGCAAGAGCGATACGCGGGGCAGCCTTCTCATCGCGAAGCAGAGCCGCGAGGATCGTCGCGACTGTTCGGGTCTTGCCCGTGCCAGGTCCGCCGACGAGCACTCCGAGCCGCGAGGCGAGGCAGACCTGAACAGCACGACGTTGGCCGTCGTCGAGGAGCATGGTGTCGAACAGGGCGTCGATGGAGCTCGGTGCCTCGGCCGGCTGCGAAGCGAGCGCGAGCAACCGCTCACCCACCGAGCGCTCGAGATCGTGGAAACGTCGCAAATAGACGAGACCGTGTTCCACCCGCAGGATGTCTGGAGTGAGCGGCGAGTCGGCAACCTCGCTCTGCCACGCCACAGCATCGACCGGCCACGGGAGCGCGGCCACAGCCTCTCTCGCGTCATCGTCGATCCGCTCGGCCTCGCGCATGGCGGACTCGCGGGCATGCTCCGGGTCGAGGGCGACGTGCCCCGACCGCGGAGCGGCCACGGCAAGGGCGAGAGCGAGCACGACCTGAGGCCGGGACTCCCCGGCCCGAGCCGCGAGGCTGGACGCGATATGTACCTCTGCCGCATCCAGCACCCCCACCTCGCGCCACAACCGAAGTTGTTGGAGGAGTTCTCGTCGCGCGCTCATCGGCCGCCCTCTCGGAGGAGGCGATCGACAGAACGCACCGCCGCCGGAGCCGGTGTCCACCACACCGTTCCACTGCCAGGCGTGTCCGGACGCATGCCGCGCACGAACAGGTAGGCCGCGCCAAGCACTGGGACATCGCCGCCGGGCGCCCGTAGGTCAAGGAATCGTTGGAGAGCGACGAGGTAGAGCAGGGCCTGCAGCGGATAGTCGTGGTGTGCCATCTCGGTGACGAGATCAGCCGTCGCGAAGTCGCTGGAGGCAGAGACACGATTGGTCTTGTAGTCGGCCACCCAGTAGGCGCCATCGGTGCGAGCGACGAGGTCGATCGAACCGGTCAGGAAGCCCTCGACGGGCACATCAGCACTCGACGCCAGGTGCGCGAAGTACGGGCGGAACGCGTCGTCGGCGCTGAGGTGGTCGAGGAGGGCGCGCGCAATCGCGCCGCTCGAGGTCGCCCCCAAGGTGAGGTCGAAGCGCATCTCATCGCGCCGGTCAGCGCGTGAGAGCGATCGCAGCGACCACTCCCCAAGCGATCCGCCGAGCGGGGTCCGAAGCGCATCGAAAAGACCGGCAGCGAGCACATCGGGTGAACCACCGATCTCGCGGTGTCGGAGGGCGTCCGCGCAACACCCTGCGAGTTCAGTTTCAAGGTCATCGGCCGCGAAGTCAGCCTGCTCCAAGATGGAGTGCACCAGGGTGCCGAAGGCTGCGGATCCTGGGAGATCCGCGAAGGCACCTCGCGAGGAGTTCGACGACTCGTCCGGGTCGACGACAGGTTCGTCGACACCGCCGACCACTGGGAGATCTTGGTCATCGAGATCGGCGAGCCGTTTGGACACCGAGGTGAACGACCAGGTTCGCCAGACGTGATGGAGGTCGCGGTCGAACTCGGCTGCCTCGACGTGCGTCGGTTGATCGGTGGTGACCGTGTACCGGCTACCGATCTCGGGGCGTGTCGGAGCGATGACCGCGATGCTTCCTGCGGAGCCCGAGGCGAGCGATGTCAGATCGCCATCGCATCGTCGAGCGAGCACCTCGCTCAGACTGGAGGACCCCCGTTTCAGTTCGTTGGCCACCCACACGACGAGGCGATGGCGGGCTCGGGTAAGCGCGACGTAGAGCAATCGGAGGCTCTCCGCTTCGACCTCGCGGGCGGCGGCGGATCGGACGAGCATGGTCTCGCCGCGCTTGGTCTCCTTGGGCGCAATACCGAACAGATCGATGAGTCGCTCGCCCTCGATCCAAGCGTGCTTCGGGCGGCTCCGGTCTGAGTTCGAGCGCCATAGGAATGGGCACAGCACGATTGGAAACTCGAGCCCTTTCGCCTTGAAGACCGTGAGCACCTTGACCGTGTCATCGTCGCGGTCGATACGCCGCTCCATCAGTTCTGAGCCAAGAACATCATCGTCCCCCTGCGACCAGCGATCGAGCAGGTCGAGGAGTCGGCGCGCCGTGCAGCGAGCGCCACCGGTCTCCCGTTGCAGCAGTTCACCGATGTGCTCGAGGTCGGTGAGTTCGCGCTCACCTCCGATGGTCGAGAGCACACGCTCTCGAAAACCGGTCGCCCGCAATCGGGCGAGGAGTCTCGGCACCCCACCGCTCTCGAGCGCGTCACGGCGTGCGGCGGCCTCATCGAGCAGTGCGAGTTCGTCGGCATCGGAGAGGTCAGCGAGGTCGCCCACGGCGCGTGAGCCAAAGTGTCCGAGGGCAACGGCTCGTGCCGCATGGGTGGCGTTGGGGCGGTCGATCGACTCAAGAAGGGTTCGCCACTGGAACGCCGCCGACGAGCTCATCACCGAGTCACGCGTGCTGGTCACGACGGGGACGCCCACGGCTCGCAACGCCTCGGCCACCTTCGCTGCATCGGGATTCGACTTCGTGATGATGCCGATGTCCGAGGGGCGGACGGGGTGCTCGCCCGAGTGGTCAGTGAGCCGTCCCGTGTCGAGCAGTCGGAGCACCTCAGCCGCGAGATCGTCGAGGACGATCGGTTCCGCCTCGGTGACGGTGCCGCCGGGCACCGGGCGCAACTCCACCGGAGCGGTCCGACCGTCAAGCAGAACAGCGCGGTCAGGACGATCGGCCGCCTCAACCGGTTCGAAAAGGACATCGGCGGCCCCGAACTCCTCCCCGGAGAGCATCATCTCGATTGCGGTGAGCATCGCTGGGTCGGAACGCCAATTGGTGGACAGCGATCGAACCGCGCCGCCGGTGCGGCTGGCGTACGCGCGGGCATCGAGATAGGCGGAGAGCTCGGCTCCCCGGAAGCGGTAGATCGACTGCTTCGGATCGCCAACGACGACCACCGGAATCGGAGCGCCCTCGAGGAACGCGATTCGGAAGATGTCCCACTGGACGCTGTCGGTGTCTTGGAACTCGTCGATCATGACCAGACCGAACCGGTCGCGAAGTTCCGCGATGAGCGCCGGCCCGCGGTCGATCGACTGGAGAAGATCTCGTGTATCGGTGATCATCGAATCGAAGGTGCGTCGTCGCCAACGCTGTCGCGTTGTTTCGATCGTTTCGACGCACGCGTCAACGAAGCTGGCGATCTCGGCAGTCTCAGGGTGGTGCCACAGGCTGGAATCGGGCATCGCGAGTCGCCGTGCGACCGCGTCGCGCAACCCGCCGACCGACGCCGGCGCTGCGCCTCCCAGAGCGAGAAGACGGTCGTTGACCACTTCGTCGATGTCGGTCACAGAGTCATCGACGGTCGCGGCAAGCGCCCCGGAGGCGCTCAGGATCCGCTGGCAGAAACCGTGGATGGTCGAGACGGTCATCGAATCAACATCGGTCAGCGCCTGGGCGAGGCGACGAACACGGGCATCGACCTGCGTCGGTGTCCCGACGGCGAGCGCGGTCACGAGTTCATCGGAGGTGTCGGTCGCACCGCGACGCAACGCCGATTCGGCGGACTGGATCCGCTGGCGCAGACGGCCCTTGAGTTCGGCGGTGGCTGCCTCGGTGAAAGTGACGACTCCAAGGCCAGCAGTGGTGATCGCGCCTTCGGCCAGCGCACGCACGGCAAGTGAGGAGATCGCGTGGGTTTTGCCGGTGCCGGCCGACGCCTCAACCACCGTGAGACCGGGAGCGAGGGCCATCATCGGATCGAGCGGCTCAGCCATCAAGCCCCTCCTCCGCTGCATCAGTGAGGACGGAGATCGTCGACACATCGTGGAGGCCGCTCCAGAACCGACGTGCCTCCGCCTCGATGTGCGTGGTGGCGAGCAACTCGTCGAAGTCGAGGTCGACGAGGAGTTGCGCGGCGACTCCCTCATGCTCGGTCGCACTTCCCGACCCATACGACCCGTCCGAACCCCAAGCCGCTCGCGCTGCTCCGAGATCACCGAGAGCGAGCGCGGCGGAGGTCTCAGGAAATCGAATGACCGGTTCGGCCAGGGCCGCATCGTGGGTGGAGGTCAACAACTCGAGCACCTCAGTGCGTCGATCCGCGTCAATGGCGATCTCGGTCACCTCGACCCCCTGCTTGGCATCGCGTTGGATGACGACCGCACGCTGGATGCGGCCGCCGGTCGCGCCGACGGCGAGCCCGAGATGCGTCCATGTCGCGAGCACCCGGGAGGTGTTCGCCCGCGATGGCGTCACAAGAGCGACCGTGTCGCCGAGCACCGTGGGGATCAGGCCGTGGATACGTCGGTCCGTGTCGACGGCTACGTCGATGATGAGGCGCTCGGCCTGTGCGAGGGGGACGCCGATGTGGCGGACGACGGCGGCAAGCAGGGCCTCGACCCGCTCGACGGCCTCGTCGACCTGCTGGGCGGGATCGACCACCGGGAGGTCACCTGCCCGTCGAAGCCAATCGAGTATCTCGTCGCGGCCGTGCCCCAAGGCATCCGCCTCGAGAAGACGATCGGCAACGGCCCACGCATCGAGACCCGTGAGGCCGACCGGGATGAGGTCGTCATCGGAGTGATCGCGCGACAGGGTCGTTCGAAGTCCGAGGCGGTTCTGCGCGAGTAGGTCAAGGGGCTTCGTCATCGCGGTCACCAGGGCCGGCACGGTGATGACCGGGGGTGCCGACACCTCGGGCAGCGGACCGAGTCGGGTGGTGATTCCAGGAACCGCACCACGCCGCGCGATCGCCGCGCGCGCGGCTGAACGATCATGACTCCAGGGGCCCTGCCCGGACATCAACTCGCCGAACGCCCGCTCGGCCCAGGCTTGGCGCGGGTGGTCGATGGACGTGAACTCGACACCGGTCAGTTGCTCAAGCGCCTCGACGAGTTCGGAGATGATCACCGCGGGTGGGATCTCGGCCCGCGTCCGGACATCGAACCCGGTTGAGCAGATCACCAATCGTTCGCCCGCTGCGAGTACCGCGTCGAGGAACTGGGCTCGCTGTTCGGACCGGCGGTCGCGGTCGCCGAGGCAGGGCCGTGTCGCGATGAGATCGTCAGGTCCACTGAACCCGCCCAGCTCGTTGGCTTGGTCGATACCGAGCAGGCACACGACACGGTGAGGGATTCCTCGCTCGGCCGTGAGGGACGAGACGGTCACGCGGCCCGTGCCGAATCGGGGACGACCAGGGCTCGATCTCAGCGCTCCGCTCAACAGCGCGACGAGGTCCGCCGTCGGCACAGCGGAGCGGTGCCCTTGAGCCGAGTCGGCCAGGGCGGTGATCGCTTGATCGATCTCGCGCCGCTGGAACCAGGTATCCGGATCGGCCTCTCCAACGAGCCTCGTCAAGACATCAAGCAATGATGCGCACCATTCGGCAGGGGGGCGATTCTGAATGAGACCGTCGCGGAGGCAGTCGAGCGCCTCGATGACCTCGCCGAGCGCACCAATCACCTTGAGGTCATCGAGAGGCAGGGCGGGCATGGGGGCGATCTCGAGAACGGTCCCTGGCGAGCCGACACCGGTGACGTGTCCGGCGATCAGCCGATCGAGCGCGTCTCGGAGGGTGTGGACCTCGAGTACATCGATGCCGGCGGCGACTTGATCGGCCCCGTCGACACCCCAGCACGCGTTGGCCTCGCGAAGGAGCTCGCCGGCGCGTCGTGCCTCTTCCGCGTTGAGATCGAGGTGGCTGCGAACCGGCACCTGATTGATGAGGTCGATGACATCGCTCGCGCGGAACCGCCCGTCGAGCAGGCGAAGCACGAGTTGGACCACCGGCACAATCGGGTTCTCCTCCCCGACGGACCGGTCCGAGATCTGCACGGGGATCGCCGCGACTCCATGTTGAACATCGCCAGCGAAGGTCGAATCGATCAGTGGCGCGTAGGTTGGAAGATCGGCACACAGCACGACGATGTCGCGCAACTCGTAGCGGGGATCGCCGTTCTCATCGATCTCGGAGAGCAGATGCAGGATGTGGTCGCGGAGGACTTCGACTTGTCGGCCGGCTCCGAAGGTGCGGTGCCAGGTGAGGCTGCTGTCGACCTCCATCGGCAGGTCGGCGGGTTCGGCATGGTCCTCGTGGACTGCTCGCTGGAGGGCCTCCAGCAGACTTGATCCCCTCACCCTTGTCGGCTCGACCACATCGATGGTGGCGGTGTTCTCCGCGAGGACGGCGTCGAGAAGCAAGAGTTGGCCCTCGTCGGCGGTTCGCCCCCACAACTGCGAGAGCGGATGCCCGCCGGCCACAAGCGCCTCATCGCCTCGAGGCACCGGGTGCGCGAGCGGCGTGGTCCACGCCGAGCGCAGTCGCTCCCATCGCGCGAGCGAGGGCGTGGTGGTGTGGATATCGACCTCGCGATGACGCGAGACGCCGACGACGACCTCGAGCAGGCTGCGCGGCATCGAGGTGATGCCAAAGACAGAAAGTCGATCAGGCAGATCGGACTCAGCAGCGGGTCCGTCGACGCGCAGTCGATCGAGCGCATGGCGAACGCGCTCCGATTCCGGTGTGCCGAGCCGGGCGACAAGTGTGCGCCACATGTCGGCCTGCCAGCGCTGATGCTCAGGGAGGTCGTGGCCGTCAACGGTGACATTGCGACCCTCGGCCCAACGGGCGAGCATCGTCGGTCGATACATCTGATAACGATCGAAGAGGTCGGCGATGCTGCGGGCCCGCACCGCGTCATCGACCCCTTGATCGAGCAGCACCGATCGGATCGTCCAGGTCAGTCGATCGACCGTCCAGGGATGGTCATCGCTGTGGCCGAGGGCGCGGGAAGCGAGCGCAGCGGGGAAGGTGAACTCGATATTGGCGCTGATACCGAGCCGCTCGGCGAGCCGATGGGAGAGCCAACTGCGGACCGCCGCACCAGGGACCACGACGAGTTCGGGGGCGAAGGGGTCATCGAGGGGTTCGCGAAGGCGGTCAGCGAGACCATCGACGAGGTCGTCGAGTCGCTCGCCAACCCTCAACCGAATTCCCACCGAACCGACAGTACTCACGGGGTGTGAGAACGCACTCCGAGGTGGCGCGAGTGACCTCGGCCGCGATCGGGCATGATCGGGGCATGGACGTGGAGCATCTACTTCCCGCGCGAGCACCGCGCCAGCGCGCCCGTCAGAACCGGGCGATCGAGAAAATCGACGCCCTCGTCGAGGCGACGGTTCGGGTGCTGGAGGCCGAGGGAGAAGCCGGGGTGCGTGTCGCGGAGATCTGCGATCAGGTCGGCGT
>RFQQ01000033.1 GCA_009924875.1 Actinomycetota bacterium
GGGCGTTTCCGTGCCTCGACGAGCCGGAGTTCAAGGCGGTGTTCTCGATCACCCTCGTCGTCGCTGACGGCCTGACCGCGATCTCGAACTCGCCGGAGATCTCGCGCCGAGCGATCGACAACGGCAACGGCCCTCGCGTCGAGGTGAGCTTCGCGGACACGATGATCATGAGCTCGTACCTGGTCGCCTTCGTCGTCGGGCCGTTGGAGGCGACCGATCCGGTCGATGTCGATGGCACACCGGTGAGGGTGGTGCACACCCCGGGGCAGGGGCACCTCGCTGGCTTCGGCCTCGAGACCGCGGTGTTCTGCCTGAAGTGGTTCCGCGAGTACTACGGCATCGACTACCCCGGCGAGAAGATCGACCTCGTCGCCCTGCCGGACTTCGCCGCCGGGGCGATGGAGAATCTCGGCTGCATCACCTTCCGCGAGAACCTGCTGCTGGTCGATCCCGAGCGCGCCACCCAGGCCGAGCGTCAGTTGGTGGTCGACGTCGTCGCCCACGAACTCGCCCACATGTGGTTCGGGGACCTTGTGACGATGCGCTGGTGGAACGGCATCTGGTTGAACGAGGCCTTCGCCACCTTCATGGAGTTGGCGGCCTGTGACGCCTTTCGGCCTGAGTGGGGGCGCTGGGAGACCTTCGGGGTGGAACGGAGTGTGGCCTTCGAGACCGACTCGCTCTCAAGCACTCGCCCCGTCGAGTTCGAGGTTCGGTCACCGGCCGATGCCGAGGGAATGTTCGATGTGCTCACCTATCAAAAGGGGGGCGCGCTGCTTCGGATGCTCGAGCAGTACCTCGGCGCCGAGCGCTTCCGGGCGGGGGTGTCGCACTATCTGGAGCGACACGCCTACGGAAGCACCGAGACCGCCGACCTGTGGGATGCGATCGAGGAGACCTCGGGGGAGCCGGTTCGCCGGATCATGGACTCGTGGATCTGGCAGCCCGGGTACCCGCTCGTCGAAGCGGCTCTCGAGGGCGAGGAGGTCGTGCTGAGCCAGCGTCGATTCTCCTTTGACACGGGCGACGACCCCACGATCTGGTCGGTGCCGGTCGCGGTGCGCACCAGCGACGGGGTCTCGCGTCTCCTGCTTGAGGGGGACCCGGTTCGGATCGCCGCCGGTTCCGGGGCCGTGGTGGTGAACGCGGGGGGACACGGCTTTCTCCGAGTCTCCTATGACCGAGCGCTTCTCGACCGGCTCGAGGGCGTGAGGTCCCTCGAGACCCTCGAGCGCTACAACCTCGTGGACGACGCTTGGAACGCCGTGCTCGCCGACCGACTCGACGTCGCCGACCTGCTCGACCTGCTCGACCTGTTCTCCGGGGAGGACGACCTCCATGTCTGGCGGGCTATCGCTGGTGTCATCATCCAGTTGCGCCGAATGACACCGGAGGAGGCCTCAGGGCAGCTTGCTGCCCGGGTGGCCGGGCTCGCCCGACCGGCGCTCGACCGACTCGGTGATCCGGTGGAGGGTGAACCCGATGTGGTCGCCTCGCTACGCGGACTCCTCCTGCGCCTGCTCGCCCTCTCGGGTGACGACGCCGCCAGTGTTGACCGGTGCCGCGCGATCTTCTCCTCCGCCTCCGCCGATCCAGCCGGTGTCGACCCCGAGTTGTTGTCCGCGGCGACCACCGTGACCGCCGCTCGCGGCGGCCGCACCGAGTTCGACATCCTCCTCGACGGGTTCCGCAACGGCCCAACGCCTCAGGATCAGCTCCGCTGCCTCTACGCCCTCGCCGAGTTCGATGACGCCGACCTCATCCTCGAGACCTGCGAGCTCGCGATGTCATCGGCGGTCAAGACACAGAACGCCCCGTTCCTCCTGCGAGCGTGCATCGCCAACCGTCGCCATGGCCCGGCTGCTTGGCGATTTGTGAGCAGTCGGTGGGCTGAGGCGAACGAGCGGTTCCCGACCAACACCATCGTCCGCATGGTCGAGTCGGTGAAGACGCTCACTGAATCCGGACTCGTCGACGAGGCGGCAGCCTTCTTCGCCGCTCATCCGATCCCGCAGGGAGCGGCGACGCTCTCGCAGATCCTCGAGCGCCAGCGGGTGAACGCGTCGGCGAGAGCCCGAGTCGAGGCTCGGATGGTGGAGATCGGGTGAGCGATCTCCCCGCCACGATGCGGGCCGCCCTACTCACCGGCCATGGCGGGCCCGAGGTGATCGAGGTTCGCGCTGATGTCGCGGTGCCCACTCCGGGTGCCAATGAGGTGCTGATCCAGGTCTCCGCCTGCGGGGTCAACAACACCGACATCAATACCCGTATCGGCTGGTACGCCTCGGAGGTGCGCTCCGCGACCGATGATCCGGCGACCCCCGCGGTCGAGGCCGGTGGGTGGGGAGGTGAGCTGGGATTCCCCAGAGTGCAGGGGGCCGACATCTGCGGGCGGATCGTCGCGGTGGGCGCGAGCGTGTCGGCGTCGATGGTCGGCACTCGCGTGCTGGTCGACCCGTGGATCCTCGATCCAGAGATTCCGCACGACCGGGAGCGTGCACGTTTTGTCGGTTCCGAGGTGGACGGCGGGTTCGCGGAGTACTGCGCGGTACCCGCCCGCAACGCTCACCCGATCGACTCCCCGTTCACCGACATCGAACTGGCGACGTTCCCGTGCGCGGCGACGACCGCCGAGCACCTGCTGCGCGACGCCGAGGTCGGGTCGGGGTCGGTCATCGTCGTGACCGGCGCCTCGGGCGGAGTCGGCACCTGCCTTATCCAGTTGGGTGCCGCCCGTGGAGCCCGCGTGATCGCCCTCGCGGCCGAATCGAAGCGGGCTGCCCTCATCGACCTCGGCGCCGACGAGGTCGTCGACGGACGGAGCGACGGAGTCGGTGCTCGGGTCGCGGCGCTCGGACATCGGATCGACGCGGTGATCGATGTGGTCGGCGGTCCGCTCTTCGCCGAGTTATTACCGCTCATTCGACCCGGTGGGCACTACGCCACCGCAGGAGCGATCGCCGGTCCGATCGTGGAGTTCGATCTACGTCACCTGATTTACGGCGACCTCACGATGAGAGGGTCGACGGTATGCCCTCCAGACAACTTCGCTCGGGTGATCGACCACATTCAGGCGGGGCGCCTTCGTCCGGTGGTCGCCGGCTCGTTCGCGCTTGAGCGGATCGGCGACGCCCAGTCGGCGTTTCTCGAGAAGCGACACATCGGCAATCTGGTGATCGATCTGACGGTCTGAGCCAACCCCTCAGATCCGAGTTCGTAATTGCTCGCCGATGAGTCGCGCGACCGAGGAAGCGGTGGCGTCGGACTCTCGAACGACGAGATGCCACGGGATGGCGAGCCCTTCTGATCCGCACCTGAGTGCCGCGAGGCGACCCATCTCGACAGCCGGAGCGGTGGCCCATCTGCTGAGGATCGACACGCCGGCGCCTGCAGCCACCAACTCGATGATGGCGGAGGTGTGTCGCACCACGCGCACGAGCCGCGCCGAGTACCCCGAGGGCCGAATGAACCGGTCGTACTCGAAACCGGTGGTCGGCAACATCGAGTAGGTGAGCATGGTCTCGTCGATGACATCGATTGGCTCGATGTGCGCTCGGTCGGCGAGGGGATGGTCGGGGGCGCAGACCAAGACGAGTTCGTCCTCGAAGGCGGGAATGAGCGCCACCGGACCGTTCGGGTACCCGGGGGCGAGCGCGATATCGATCGAGCGTTCAGCGAGGGCGGTGCCGACGGGGTCGGGAATCGAGATGAGGTCGAGGTCGATGTCGGGGCGGCGCTCGCGGACGGAGGCAAGGCACCGCGGGAACCAGTGGTAGGCCTCGTAGGCGCCGACGCCGACCCGCAGGACGGTCTCGGCCTCGGGTTGACCGGAGACGAGTGAACTCTCGATGCGGCGGAGTTCCCCCAGCGCGCGATTGGCGGCTTGGTAGACGGCCAGGCCCGCCGGCGTCGGGGCGAGCCGACGGTCGGCACCGCGGTTGAAGAGCGGCGTGCCGAGACGTCGTTCGGCCTCGCTCAGGCGATGACTGAGGGCCGACTGGCTGATGGCCAAGTGTTGGGCGGCCCGTGTCATCGAGCCGAAGTCGACGATCGCGACGACCGTCTCGTAGTGACGGAGGTCGAGCAGGGTGGACATCGACTCACTCATGAATACCTCCCCCGCTTATGAATTTTATTCATCATATGACATGCTCACAATCCATTGGACAGATGACCCAGATCGGCGTTCACTGTCCGTTGATGGGTCTCACCCTTCGTCGCCCCGCGCCATCTCCGCTCGCCGACGCCGAGCGGGGTCATGTCGACGACATCGTCGACACCGATCGGTACCCGATCACCGATCTCGACTCGCTGGCCGGTCGGTCCCTTGTCGCGGAGACTGCCGCTCGACTCGAGAAGGACGGACTCGTCCGGCTGCCCGGCCTGCTCCGACCCTCGGCCGTGCGCGCCCTCCGACGGGAGATGCGAGCTACCGGCCGCCACATCTCATGTGAGACCACGACGCGGAGCGCCTACGCCGGATACGCCGGAGACGAGAGCCTCCTCGCGGTGGATGATCCGAGACGCCTGACCTCCACCTGGACAGCGGGGCACATCACTCGGGACATGATCCCGCCGTTCTCCGTCGCCCAGCGCCTCTACGTCTCCCCCGACTTCAAGCGATTCATCGCCGCCTGTCTCAAACTCGGACGCGTGTTCGAATACGCCGATCCGCTCGCTGGACTCATCACGACGGTCATCCCTCCGGGCGGCGAGTACGGCTGGCATTACGACACCAACCGATTCGTGATCACCCTCGCCGTCGACGAGGCTCGCTCCGGTGGTGCGTTCGAGTACTCCCCCGATCTCCGCTCCCCCGGGGACGAGAACCTCGAGGGTCTCCGCTCGGTTATGACCGGCGATCGCTCGACCATCAAGTCGGTGACCGCTCGGGCCGGTGACCTGCAACTGTTCCTCGGCCGCTACTCCCTGCACAGGGTGACGCGAGTCGAGGGACGTCGACCACGGCTGATGCTCGTGCTCTCCTACGCCGAGCAACCCGGCATCATCGGCCCGGTGGAGCGGACCCGTCAGGTCTACGGTCGCGTCACCGAGACCCACCTCCTCCATGCCGAACAGGCCCTCGGAACCGATGGCCTCATCGCCTAATCCGAGCGTCGACAACGCCGGTCTCGTGGCCGAGCGACGCGCTCGACTCGACGCCACTCTCGAGGCGCTCGGCGCCGACGCGCTGTTGACCTCGGACCCGTTCAGCATCCGGTACGCGACCGGAACCCGAAACATGCTCGTCCACGGCCTGACCGGGCCGGACCGTCTGGCGCTGGTCGCCCCCGGCGGCCCGACAGTGCTCTGGGAGTTCGCCGGCTGCGAGCACCTCAGCGACGGAGCCGACTGGATCGACGAGGTTCGTCCGGCCCCCGCGTTGAACGCGAAGAAGACCCCGATGTTCCGCGAGGAAGTGGCCCGCTTCGTCGCCGAAGTCGCCGACGCGGTGGTCGGGAGCTGGGGTGAGGGCGCCCGTCTCGCCGTTGAGGGCACCACGTCCGGAGTTATCGAGGGCCTTGCTGACCGCGGCCTCAAGATGGTCGATGGCAACGAGATCATGCAGACGGCCATGATGGTGAAGCAGGGCGCCGAGATTGAGGCGATGCGCGAGGCGATGCGCGTGACCGAGGCGGCGACCGAGGCGCTCCGGACGGCGATCAGCCCGGGCGCGAGCGAGCAGGAGGTGTGGGCGGAGTTCCATCGCGCCCTGATCGCCGGTGGCGGCGAGTTGGTGGTGACCCGACTCCTGCAAGCCGGGCATCGAACCTTTCCGTACTTTCAGGAGGCCTCGACGAACGTGCTCCGCACGGGCGATCTCGTCTGCTTCGACACCGACGCGGTGGGTGCCGGTGGCTACTCCGTCGACTTCTCGCGCACCTTCCTGTGCGGTGACGACAGCGCCGACGACGTCCAAGTGGGACTGCATCGCCTCGCCCTCGAGCAACTCGAGCACAACGCTGCGAATCTGGCGCCGGGTCGATCGTTCCGCGAGTTCGCTTCGCTGGCCTTCGAGGTGCCGGCACCGTACGCCCGCTACGGCTACTACCAGTTGGCCCACGGCCTCGGGCTCGCGGGTGGTCATCCGAACATCCCCCGTCTCGACGACGGCGCGTATCCGCTCGCCGGAGGGTTCGAACCGGGGATGGTGATCTGCGTGGAGAGCTACATCGGCGATCCCGACTCGCGACAGGGCGTGAAGCTCGAGAATCAATATCTGATCACCGAGGATTCGGTTGAGCAGATGTCGACCTTCCCGACGAGCGCCTCCTCTCCCTCGGCTAGAGGACCGTCACAGCGGCCTCGCGCCGACGCCTACAGTGTCGGTGACCCCCCGGGCGTGGTCCGGCCACCGGACCGACAGGTGAATACGAAGAACCACTGACTTTGGGGGTACACGTGCGCTTCGGAATCTTCATGGCTCCGTTCCATCCGCCGGCAGGGCAGGACCCGATCTACGCCTTGCAACGCGATATCGAGATCGTCGAGTTACTCGACCGGCTCGACTTCGACGAGGCCTGGATCGGGGAACATCACTCGGCCGGAACCGAAATCATCCCGGATCCGATGATCTTCATCTCTCATGTCGCCGCCACGACGCGGCATATCAAGCTCGGCACCGGTGTGCTGTCGCTTCCGTATCACAACCCGCTGCTGACCGCTGACCGGGCGATCTTCTGCGATCAGTTGCTGCGCGGTCGCTTCATGCTCGGCCTCGGACCGGGCGCTCTGCCTGGCGATGCCGCCATGCTTGGCATCTCGATCGAGGATCAGCGGACGGCACTCGAGGAGGACACCGACGTGCTCATGGCGCTGCTCCGCGGCGAGACGGTCACGCACTCCAACTCCCGCTACAACCTCGTTGAGGCGCGCAGCCAGTACCGGCCGTACAGCGACTTCGACATCGCGGTGGCGGCGATCGCCTCGCCGACCGGACCTCGCATCGCTGGTCGGCACGGCATCGGGTTGCTCTCCATCGGGGCGACGGCCGCAGGAGGTTTCGACCTGCTCGGTCATCACTGGAACGTGCTTGAGGAGCGCGCCGGGGAGTTCGGCCAACAGGTAGATCGATCCTCCTGGCGTCTCGTCGGTCCGATGCACATCGCCGAGACGAAGGAACAGGCGATCGAGGACGTCAAGTACGGCTTGAACGACTGGGCTCACTACACGCAGAAGATCCTCGCGGTGCCGCACTTCCGTGCCGCCGGCGAGACCTTCGAGGAGCGGGTCGAGTGGGTGAACGAGTCCGGGCTCGGTGTCATCGGCACGCCCGATGACGCGATCCGCCAGATCGAGCGTCTCGAGAAGCAGTCGAACGGTGGGTTCGGCGCCTACCTACTCATGCATCACGAGTGGGCGAACCACCACGCGACCCGTCGCCACTACGAGCTGTTCGCTCAGTACGTCAAGCCGCGGTTCCAAGGAATGGCGGCCGGACCGATCGAGGCGGAGAAGCGCGCCATCGACGAGTGGGAGACGCTCGGCGATCGGGTGGAGCGCGCCGTCGCCGCAGCGACGGAGGCGCACTTCGGCGCTCAGGGCTGAGAGTCCCGGTCGGGCGGGGATGCCCGCCCGACCGGTCAGCCGACCCGCCACTCGAGAAGTTGTGCCTCGAGTGCGCCGAGTTGGTGGAAGAGGTCGTGGTCGGGGGCTGAGTCGTCCGCGGTCTG
>RFQQ01000034.1 GCA_009924875.1 Actinomycetota bacterium
GGCCCCCTCCGGCCGGTCGAGTCGAACGTGAGCGACACCGTCGCGCACCGCGTAAGTGATCGTCGTGAGGTCCATTCGGCCATCGTCGCACAGCCCGAGACCGCCGGAGACTGTCGGACTCAGTCGAGCAACGAGAGCAATCGCTTCAGCGTTGGGCCACCCCGGGAACCCACCGGCTGCGCGAATGTCGCCACCCGCAACTCCTCGAGCATCCACACCGCTTCGCGAACCGCGGGGGGTTCCGCACCGGCGCGATGGGCAGCCAGAGCAGCACGCACCCGCGCCTCCGCTGGAGCGATCTCATCCATCGCCCGTCGGTCGCGGTCGAGCCGTCCACCGAGGTGATCAACGCGATGGGCGACTCCAGCGAGGTACCGGCGGAGGTCAGGCAGTCGACGTGTTCCCGCCCGGGAGACGAAGCCCGGACCGAGTAATCGATCGAGGTGCGCTTCGATATCGGCGACGCTCGGCGCAGCCGTTGGCGCCCGCAATCGCTCGAGCCGGCGGAGCACCGACGCCGCGTCCGCGACGACGGCGAGCGCGGTGTGGACGACATCGAGAAGCAACGGCCCGCCATCAGAGCGTGAGGCCGTCTGCAACCTCTCGAACGCCACCCGGTCACGAGGCAGACCCACATCGTCGATGAGTCGGTCGACCACGGCACCGAGACAGTCGTCGAGCAACGCCGCCGGGCCGAGACCCACCAACGGCAGGTCGAGAGCGGAGGCACCGGTGAGCACGTCTCGCACCCCCGCTCGCGACGGCGCAGCGGTGAGCAGGATTAACCGGCGAACACCCTCGCGCAAGAGACGCTCGGCGAGCGCGCGATCGGTGACCAGACGAAGCGAGACACTCGAGCCTCGATCGAGCAGGGTCGGGTGCGCGTGAACCGTCTCACCGTCGGCTCCCCACTCCACCACCTCAGGCACTTCCCCGAAATCCCAGTCGACGATGCCGGTGCGCTCCTCGATCGGTGCCTGGGAGGCAATCGCCGCTCGGGCTCCCGGCCGCGCGAGATCGAGGACGGCGCTGACATCGTCACCGAAGGCGTGAACCTCACCGCTGTCGTCACTCACCACCACGTGGACGCGCAGGTGGGTCGGCAGACGACTCGGGTCGAGATCGTCGGCCGTTATCGACGTGCCCGAGACGGCCGAGAGCGCCTCGGCGAGTGCTGTGGAAAATGATCGCCCGTCAGGTGTCTCCGGAAGCCGCTCGAGAGCGAGGCCAACGGTCGCACCCAGCGGGATGAGTCGACGGCGGGCGTCCTTCGGCAACGAGCGGGTGAGTTCCTCCGCGAGTTCCGCCCGGTGGCCGGGGACCTGCCAGTCGAGGCCGGCGCCGCTGAACCGGTTCACCGCGGTGAGGGGAACATGCACCGTCACGCCGTCGAACACACTGCCCGGATCGTGTCGATAGGTGAGGACGTAATCATGTCCGTTGTCGCTCCACGCCCCCGGCAGACCCGAATCGGCCCGGGCCAACAGTTCGGCAACCGTCGGATCGCGATCGAGATCGAGAAGGGTCGGGTCGTCGTCGACGATCGAACGCCACCACCGTTCTAGATGACGAACCGACACGACGTCGGTGGGCAGCACCCGGTCGTAATGAGCGACGAGGAGATGCTCATCAACGAGGTCGCGTCTCCGGAGACGATCCTCGACAGCGCGCACCCGTTCGACAAGACGCGCGTTCCGATCGAGGAAGGACAGGGTGGCGCTCCATTCACCCCGCACGAGCCCGTGCACGATGAGAAGACGGCGCGCCTCGGCGGCGTCGACCCGATCGAGACTGACGCGGCGGCCCGCCACGACGGGAAGACCATGTACCGAGACCCGTTCGGTGATCACCGCCCGGCCCGAACGGGAGTCCCACTCCGGCTCACCGTACGAACGACGGGCGAACGGCCCGGCCGCTCGCTCGACCCACTCGGGCATGATCTCGGCGACCCTCCGAGCCCGGAGTCGGTCGGTCTCGACCAGTTCCGCCGCCATCACCCACGGAGCCCCCGCACGGGTGAGCACCGACCCCGGCGCCACGGTGAATCTCGTGCCCCGCGCCCCGAGATAGTCGCGTCGGTCGCGGTCGCGCATCCCGATCTGGGAGAGCAGACCGGACAGCACCGCCTGGTGGACGCGATCGGGATGGCCCGTGTCGGCACCCGGGCGGATGCCCACCTCACCGGCGACACGACGCAACTGGCTGTAGAGGTCGCGCCACTCACGCACGCGGACGTAGTTCAGATGCTCATCGATACACATCCGCCGGAACGCGTTGCCGGACAACTCCGACTGGCGTTCCCGCAGGTGATCCCACAGGGCGACGATCGAGAGAAGATCGGAGCCCGGCACCTCGAAGCGGCGATGCAGTGTGTCGGCGCGCTCACGGTGCTCGCGAGGCCGCTCTCGGACGTCTTGAATCGACAGGGCCGCCGCGATCACCAGCACCTCGCGGACACAGCCGTGACGATCGGACTCGATGATCATCCGACCGACCCGGGGGTCGACTGGAAGTCGAGCGAGCCGACGCCCGAGGCGTGTCAAACGATCGTGACCCGACCCGTCATCGGGCTTCAGGGCACCGAGTTCGAGCAGAAGCCGACGCCCATCGGCGACCTGCGCGGGGTCGGGCGCCTCGACGAACGGGAAGTCGTCGACCCGGCCGAGTCCGAGTGAGGCCATCTGCAAGATGACCGAGGCGAGACTCGTGCGGAGGATCTCGGGTTCGGTGAACGCGGGGCGGGCGGCGAAGTCCTCCTCGGAGTAGAGGCGGATGCACACCCCGGGCGCCACTCGCCCGCAACGACCGGCGCGTTGCGCCGCCGAAGCCTGAGAGACGGGTTCGATCGGGAGGCGTTGAACCTTCGCCCGTCGCGAGTACCGGCTGATCCGGGCCGTACCGGTGTCGACGACCGCCCGCACCCCCGGGACCGTGATCGAGGTCTCGGCGACATTGGTGGCCAGCACGATCCGCCGACCCGGATGGGGGGCGAACACGCGTTGCTGCTCGGCCGCCGAGAGTCGGGCGTAGAGCGGGAGGACCTCGACGCGTGGGAGGGCCAGATCGCGGATCGCCCGAGCAGTGTCGTGAATCTCCCGCTCACCGGAGAGGAAGACGAGCACATCGCCGTCGACGCCGTCACGCGACCGCGGATCGAGTTCGTTGATCGCGTCGATGATGGCCGACACCTGATCGGTGTCGTCCTCGGGGGGGCGATGTCGAATCTCCACCGGATATCCACGCCCCTCGACGGTGTGCACCGGCGCTGGAGTTCCGTCGGCGGAGGCGAAGTGTGAGGCGAACCGCTCCGTGTCGATCGTGGCGGAGGTGATCACGAGATGGAGATCGTCACGACGCTCGAGGAGTCGTCGCAGGTAGCCGAGGAGGAAGTCGACGTTGAGGCTCCGCTCATGGGCCTCGTCGACGATGATCGTGTCGTAGCGGCGCAGTTCGGGATCGCGCTGCAACTCGGCGAGAAGAATGCCATCGGTCATCAGCCGGATCCGGGTCGTGTCAGCCACCCGATCGTCGAACCGCACGCTGAACCCGACCTCCGCGCCGAGCTCCACACCGAGTTCGGACGCGACCCTCGCCGCGATCGAGCGGGCTGCCACTCGACGCGGTTGGGTGTGACCGATCATCCCGTTCACTCCCCGCCCCGCGGCCAGGCAGAGCTTCGGCAACTGGGTGCTCTTACCGGAACCGGTCTCTCCGGCCACGACAACCACCCGATGGTCGCGGAGCACAGCGACCAACTCGTCGGCGTGGGCCGCGATTGGGAGGTCGTCGGGAATCGCGACCCTGAGTTCGGGGGCGGTCGTCATGGGCACCGCCGACGGTAGCGACAGCCCGCGCCACACGCTCTACTGCCGGGTCGGTGGCTCAACCTCCACGGCGTTCACCGTGGTGCCACTTCGAGCATCGCGACCACCGTCTGACAGATCGAAGCGCCAACCGTGTCTCGGGCATACCACGCATCCGTCTTCCATCACACCGTGCGAGAGGTCGGCACCTTGATGAGGACAACGACGATCGAGCTGATAGCGCCGACCCTCGAGCGTGACTTCGAATCGATCACTGGCCACGCCGCGTAGGGAAGCGGCAAGCGTCTCCTTGTCGCTGTACAGGAACAAATTCACCGCGTTGTTGAAGACATCAGGCCGCCGGCTGACCCGAGCGCGGAAGGAGTGCACCACCTCCTGCCACCGGTCCACGGACGCGAGCAGCTGGAAGTAACGCTCAGCCGCGCGGATGATGGTCACCTCCACCCCGTCTGGCGCCGACTCGCCGAATCTGGCGGATCCCGCCGACAGGTCGATCAGAAGTCGATCGGCACGAGCATCCCCCCAGACGAACTCGATCAACGGTGGCTCCCCTAGGTCATGGCCCACCATGAGCTCCAGCCGCGCCTCGACCTCTCGGAGGAGCTGAGCCCGGTCGAGTTGGTCATCAAAAGTCGACCAGAGGTCGAACACTCTCGAGGCGTACGCCTCGATGTCCGCTCGGGAGGGCGGCAAAATCGGCTCGGAGCCGACGTCCTCGGAGAGCACTTCGCCGGGGCGGAGGTATGCCACCCTCGTCGCCTCGGGACTCGACAGTTGCTCAGCGAGGGTCGGCTGATGAATGAAGGTGGTCGCCGCCGGATCGGCATCGAAATCCTCAGGCAAGAAGGGGAAGACCACCGGGCCCGCCGACGGGAGGTACACCGCGGGAGTCAATTCGCGGAGAGCAGCGCCGACATTGCGCACCTTGTTCGCAGTGAGGTCTCGCGCACGGCGCACCCGCTCACTCTGCGGCAAGTCGTAGCAGGCCGGGTACCACGAGGCCCCAGAGAACTGCACGGCGTAGTGGGTAACTGGCCGGGGGACAACATCCAGGCGGTCGAACATCTTGCAGTCGTTCTGATCGAGGAAGCGCACCTCCCCCATCTCGATGAGCGCCGCCGAGTCACGTGCGATACCGCTCTCGACCTTGAAGATCGTGACGCGCGCCGAGCCGAGGGTGACCGAGTCTCCGTCCTCGACCTCAATGACGCTCAGTTCCATGGATCGCAGTCGGTCCGCGAGGTATCGGTCGTCGTACCGAGCGGTACAGACTGACGTTCCTGCAGGCAGACCGGAGAGGAACTCCTCGTCGAAGTGATCGCTGTGCTCGTGAGACACGAAGATGAGCGCCTCCCGCACGGTGAGCAGATGCCGTACCTCAGCTGCGAGGTGCTGGTTGGGCGGATACTGGAACCACGAACCGAGGAATGCCCCAGAGTTCGAGAACCACGGATCGGTGATGACACAGGTTGAGCCGTCATCGATCACGAAGCAGTTGTGACCCAAAAATCGGATCGAAACCCCGTCGCTGGTCTGGATGTGCGACGAGTCCACGCTCTGAAACTACCTCCGTCGTCATGTAAGAGCCCGCGCCTCTCAGCTCGCGGGTAGCGTCCGGGCATGCTCGTCCACGGCACTTGCCATCACGACTGTCCCGACTCCTGCGGGTGGGTGGTGACGGTCGCGGTCGACATGTCGGGCGATCCCGATCATCCCTTCTCTCGCGGTGAGTTGTGCCCGAAGGTCAACCGCTTCCTCGACCGTGTGCACAGCCCTGACCGTGTGCTCCACCCACTTCGACGTGTCGGTGCGAAGGGTGAGGGACGCTTCGAGCAGATCAGTTGGGACGAGGCGACCACGATCATCGCCGAGCGTTTGCGTTCGACGATCCGTGACAACGGTGCCGAGTCGATCCTGCCCTTCTCTGATGCCGGCAACCAGGGGATGCTGGCCATGTCGGGCATCTCCGCTCGCTTCTTCCATCACCTCGGGGCGAGTCGCCTTATACGAGCGCTCTGCGGCCCAACGGTCGGCGCGGGGGTCCGGATGACGAACGGATCGTCACTCGGGTTCGACCCGCTCGACCTCGAGCACTCGCGACTAATTCTCCTCTGGGGCACGAACACCCGACTCACCAACCGTCATCTCTGGCCGACCATCGAGACGGCCCGCGAACGCGGTGCCCGAGTCGTGGTGATCGATCCGCTCCGCACCATCACCGCCGATTCGGCGGACGAATTCATCCAACCACGAGCCGGAACGGACATCGCGATGATGCTCGCGATGATGCACGTGATCATCACCGAAGATCGCTTCGACCGCGAATGGATAGGTGAGTACACGTTTGGCTTCGAGGAACTCGCCGAGCACCTCACCACCTGGACGCCTGAGCGCGCAGCTGAGGTGACCGGCGTCGACGCCGAGGTGATCCGACGGCTGGCTCGTGACTACGCGACGACTCGTCCCGCGGCGATCCGCACGCTCGTCGGTGCCGAACACCATGAGAACGGCGCCATGTTCTTCCGGACACTCGCCTGCCTCCCCGCGTTGACCGGCGCGTGGCGCGACCGGGGCGGCGGTCTCTCACGAAGTGTCGGCTCATGGCAGGAGGAGCTGATCGACGACGCAGCACTCGAACGCCCCGACCTGCTCGCCGGACGGAGTCCGCGCGCGATCAACATGAGCCGGCTCGGCGAGGCCCTCACCGCGGCTGACCCAATCGTGCGCGACCTGATCGTCTGGAACGCCAACCCAATGGTGACGATCCCGAACCGTGAGCTCGTTCGCGAGGGACTCGAGCGCGAGGATCTCTTCTGCGTGGTCCACGATCAGTTCATCACCGACACGGCTCGTTACGCGGACATCGTGCTTCCAGCCACCACCCACATCGAATCGGTCGACGTGGTTCCCGCCTGGGGTCACCTGTGGCTCGGATGGAACGAGGCGGCGATCACACCGCTCGGCGAGGCGGTGTCGAACACTGAGTGCTTCCGACGCATCGCCGCTGCGATGGACCTCGACGAACCCTCGCTCTTCGATGACGACCTCACCCTGATTCGCGACGCGTTGCCAACTGTCGACATCGATGCCCTTCGCGCCGACCATCACCTTCGTGTTCCCTACCCGAACGATGGTCGTCCATGGGCCAACGGTGGATTCCCAACCATGACCGGCCGAGTCGAGTTCGCGAGCGATCAACTCGAACAACTCGGACATCCCCGCCTCCCCGACTACATCCCGCCAGTTGAAGGCCCGGCCGGACCCCTCGCCGAACGCTTCCCGCTCCAACTCCTCACTCCGAAGCACCACCTTCGCTTCCTCAACTCGAGCTACACCCACCTCCCCGGCCACGGGGACCGCGAGGGCGGACCATTCATCGAAATGCATCGGGACGATGCCGCCCAGCGCGGTCTCGACCAGGACTCGCAGGCCGAGGTGCACAACGACCGCGGCTCGATGTCACTCCCCGTCCGCATCACCGACCGGGTGCGACCGGGCACGGTCGTCATTCCCTGGGGTTGGTGGGCCGATCAACACCCGGACCGGCGAGTCGCCAACAGTCTCACGAACGACACCCTCACCGACTGGGGCGGCGGCGTCGCCTTCAGCGACACGCTCGTCGAGGTTCGTCCCGCCTGACCCCGACATCGGTGGAGGCCACCGCACTAGGTTCGCCCCATGGCTCGTTGGCTTCTCAAATCCGAACCCGATGTCTTTGGCTATGACGATCTCGTCGAGGCGAAGCGTGAGGGATGGGACGGCGTCCGGAATTACCAAGCACGCAACTTCATGCGAGAGATGGCCGTTGGTGACCTCGCGATCTTCTACCACTC
>RFQQ01000035.1 GCA_009924875.1 Actinomycetota bacterium
TTCCACGACATCGGCAAGCCGAGAACCCGCGGTTACGCCGAGGGGAAGGGGACGACCTTTCACCATCACGATGCGGTCGGCGCTCGGATGACCAAGAAGCGGATGACCGAACTCCGGTACTCGAACGACGATGTGGCTGCGGTGGTCGAGCTCGTCGCCCTGCACCTTCGGTTCCACACCTATCGCCTTGGCTGGAGCGACTCAGCGGTGCGTCGGTATGTGCGTGACGCCGGCGATCTACTGCATGAGTTGAACGTGTTGACGCGATGCGACTGCACGACGCGGAACGAGAAGAAAGCTCGGACCCTCTCGCGGCGTATGGATGAGCTGGAGGAGCGGATCACGGAGTTGGCCGCGGCGGAGGAGCTCGCCGCCCTTCGGCCGGAGATGGACGGCGGTGAGGTGATGGCGCATCTCGGTGTCGCGCCGGGGCCGATCGTCGGACGCGCGCTCGAGCATCTTCTCGAGATCCGCCTCGAGGAGGGCCTCCTTGGGGATGCCGAGATCAGAGCTCGCCTCGACGTGTGGTTCGCGGGACAGCAGGGGTGATCAAGGTGCCCGGTCGGGAGTGACCTCGGCGATGTCGGTCTGGTCTCCATTGGCTCTTGTCGTGTCCGATGAGGTGGTGGTCGGCGCCACGATCGCCGTCGGCGCCGTGCTTGTGGTGCTCGCGCTTGGCTGGTGGTCGGCTCAACGCGAATTGTCGGCGCGGAGCGGTGATCCCGCGAGGCACCTGCTCGACACCCTCCCGGAAGCCCTCATGGAGGTCGACGGAACCGGCCGGATCAGGATCGCGAATCGCGCGGCGTGCGCTCTGTTGGCTCGTGAGGTGGATGATCTCGTCGGCGTCGACGCCGACACCGTGCTGGTCGATGCCGATCAGGGGGTACTGGCCGATTGGCTCGCGATGGATATCGCTCCGCCGGCGGGTGCCGAAGCGGAGCACGTTCCACTTGAGGCGCGGGTGGAGCGCCCCGACGGTTCCCATGTCGAGGTCTCGATCACGGTTCACCCCGGACCCGACGGCACCTTGCTCCTCCGATGGGGCGATCGGGCGCGCGGTGTGGAGGAGCGCGAGGCCCTCGATCAGGCGCGTCACCGGTTTCAACAGGCGTTCCAGTCGGCTCCCACCGGCATGGCGCTCGTGCGTCTCGACGATGGCCGGATCGTCGATGCCAACCAATCCCTCGCCGACATGCTCGATCGTTCAGCGGGCGAGCTCGTCGGGCGCACCCTGCGTGAGTTCACTCACCCCGATGACGTTCGTCAGGCCCAGCCGCACCGGGCGCGGCTCGAACTCGGTCTCGTCGACTCGTATCGACTGGATCAGCGATTCCGTCGTCGGGACAACTCCTGGGTGTGGGCGCGAACGCGCGTTTCGGTCTCCGAGGATGATGGAGTGCTCCTCGCCATCAACCACATCGAGGACGTCACCGAGCAGCGACGCACGGCCGAGCAACTCCAGCACGCGGCCCGCCACGATGAGTTGACCCGCCTTCCGAACCGCGCCTACCTGATGAGCATTCTGGAGCAGCGGCTCACCGGTGCTCAGCCCTCGGCCGTCGGCATCTTGTTCATCGACCTCGACCACTTCAAGGTGGTCAACGACAGCCTCGGCCATGTGATCGGCGACGAGCTTCTTCAAGAGGTCGCGCAGCGACTGCAGACCGCCGTACGCGAGGGGGATGTCCTCGCCCGATTCGGTGGGGACGAATTCGTGGTGGTCCTCGACGGCCGCGGGCGAGCCGTGGATGCCGCGGTCGCCGCTGAGCGGCTTCGCGCCGCGGTGCACCCTCCGATCACGATCGGTGATCACGAGCTCTTCGTGACAGCGAGTGTCGGCTACTCGACCAATCACGATGCCGGAATGACGCCCGGTGAGATGCTCCGCGATGCCGACGCCGCGATGTATCGAGCGAAGGCTCGGGGTCGTGACTGCGTCGAGGCGTTCGAGGCCGGCGGTCACGAGTCGAAGGTGGCCGACCTCCGCACGGCGGGAGAGCTTCGTCGAGGTATTGAGCGCGGGGAGATCGTTCCGTACTTCCAACCGATCGTCGATCTCGCCTCGGGTCGCACGACGGGTTTCGAAGTGCTCGCTCGGTGGCTTCACCCCGACCGTGGGCTCCTCACCCCCGCCCACTTCCTCGCCTTCGCGGAGGACTCCGGTCTCCTGGTTGATCTTGGCGCCGCGATGTTGCGCGACTCCCTCGCCCAACTGGCGCGCTGGCGGGCGGACGGCCTCGACTTCGCGTCCGGCTCAATCTCGGTCAACGTCGGAAGCCGCCAACTCGTGGACCCGACCTTTCCCGCTCGGGTAGCGGAGGCCCTGGAGGACTCCGGTGTCGATGCCGACTCGTTGTGGTTCGAGATCACTGAGACGGCCTTGCTCACCGACGCCCGCGCGGCGACGACCGCGCTCCGGGAGGTCGAGCAACTCGGTGTCCACATCGCGGTCGACGACTTCGGTACGGGGTACTCATCGTTGACGTATCTCAAACGCTTCCCCGTGGAGGCCATCAAGATCGACCGTTCGTTCGTCGCCGGACTCGGTATCGACGATGACGACTCGACAATCGTGGAGGCGGTCGTGCAGCTCGGCCGCTCACTCGGGGTGACGGTCGTCGCGGAGGGTGTGGAGTCACCACTGCAGCTGTCGCGGCTCCGGGAGTTGAAGTGCGATCGGGGTCAGGGGTACCTGTTCGGGAGGCCGCGGCCGGCCGAGATCATCGCCCGCGAGGGCATCGGAAACTGAGCGAAGGATCGGTTCCGCTCCCTCGGCCGTGAGCGGTTGCGGTGGGTTACCCTGCGGCCATGTCGTTCTCGGTGGGAGCGCTTCGCGGGTCACCCGATCGGGGAGGCATCGTCGACCATCGCCTTGCCCGGCGGATGCTCGTGAACCAGGTTCGCCTTGGCCGGCTCCGTCGTGACGAGGTGTGTGATGCCCACCCGGAGTTGATTCGGGCGGCTCGCAATGTCGGCACCGAGACGGAGACGGACTGTCCGATCTGCGAGGAATCCCGCCTCAGGTTGGTGACCTATGTGTTCGGTCATCGCTTGCCGGCTCACGGAAGGTGCGTGTCGACCGCCCGTGAACTCCGACAGTTGTCGGCGACGGGGCGCGATCTGCGGGCCTATGTCGTGGAGGCGTGTACCGAGTGTCGGTGGCATCACCTCCTTCGCGTCCTTCCGTTGTGAGACGTCGATCGCGGCGGGTCATCGCGTCGATCGCGGCGTCGACCATGACGCTCGCCTGCTCCGCCGATCAGGACGTCGAGGTGTCGGTTCCCGACGCGGTCACCCCGGCCGGGTTCGAGTCGGTGTTGGTCTCCGTGATGCCGATCGACGGAGTGTCCCGTGAGTTGTGCATGTGGGTGGCGGACACCCCTGAGCGTCGTGCCAGGGGCATGATGGGCGCGACCGGTTTCGGTGAGGCCGAGGCGATGGTGTTCGCGCAACCGGCGCCGTCGACGGGGACCTTCTGGATGAAAAACACCCTCATCCCCCTCTCGATCGCGTACTTCGATTCGTCGGGCGAATTCCTCTCCTCTGATGAGATGACTCCTTGCACTACGCCGGAATGCGAGCGCTACTCGACGGCGGTGGGGTACCGGTGGGCCGTTGAGGCGCCCTCTGGGGGGCTCGCGGGACTCGGCCTAGTTCAGGGATCGACGATCTCGGTGAGCGATCGCCCCTGCCCGGGCTGAGCATCCTCAAGCGATCGGGTCGACTGTCACACCCCGCGAAGAGGATGGTGCCCATGAGCGAATCGGTCCTGTCGGGGCTACCCTGCCGTCGACATATCCACCCTGCTCCGACTGCGAAGGCATCGGGGCCACGGCCTCCGAGAGGTGGCCACGTCCGAAGGGAGTTACGCAGCAGATGATGCGTGCCTACGAACTCATGGTGATCGTTGACACCGATGTCGACGAGCCCGTCGCCCAATCATGGGTGAAGACCGCGACCGAGGCGATCGGTGCGGCCGGCGGCTCGGTCCACGGTAAGCCGGACTGGTGGGGCAAGCGCCCCTTCGCTTACCCGATCAACAAGAAAGAGACCGGGTATTACTTCGTCATCGAGTGCCTCGCCCCCGCGGGTTCCCTCGATGAGCTCGAGCGTTCGCTCCGTCTCGCCGACGACGTCGTCCGCCACAAGTTGATCCGTCTGCCCGAGTCCGAGGCCGAGCGCCGCGGGATGACGGCTGCCGCCTGAGGCGGCACCACGAAGGGAGCCGAATATGGCATCGAACAGCATCACCCTCACGGGGAATCTCACCCGTGATCCCGAGCTCCGGTTCACCACCGGCGGCCGCGGGGTCGCGAGCTTTGGCCTCGCGGTCAACCGCCGCTACCAGGTCAACGGCGAGTGGCAGGAGCAGGTCTCCTTCTTCAACATCGTCTGCTGGGGCGATCTCGGTGAGAACGTCGCCGCGACCCTCACCAAGGGCAGCCGCTGCATCGTCTCGGGACGCCTCGAGCAGCGCAGTTGGGAGACCAACGACGGCGAGAAGCGCTCGGTCGTCGAGGTCATCGCCGACGAGGTTGGCCCGAGTCTCCGGTGGGCGACTGCCCAGGTGGAGCGAACCGAGCGTTCCGGAGACTTCGGCGGTGGGTCCGGTGGATCTTCCGGAGGGTCCTCCGGTGGCGGCCGCAGCCCCGATCCCGTCTACGGCGACGAGGAACCGTTCTGACGCCTGCTTGTCAGGCACCAACATTCGAATCGATCAGGAGAATCCGACATGGCCAAGAAGCCTCAGCGTGGCGCACGCACCCGTGACGCCAATCCCCGCAAGTTCAAGAAGAAGACCAGCCCGCTCGTCATCGAGAAGGTGGAGTACGTCGACTACAAGGACGTCGATCTGCTCACCCGTTTCATGAGTGACCGGGGCAAGATCCGCGGTCAGCGCCTCAGCGGCAACGACGTTCAGCAGCAGCGTGAGGTGGCGAATGCCATCAAGATCGCCCGCGAGATGGGGTTGCTCCCCTACGCGCGTCGGGTCGCCTCGGCGGGCCGACAGGGACGTGGTCGCGACGGCGAGCGCCGCGGTCGTCCGGCCGATGTCGACGCCCGTGACACCTCGACCGCCCCGGTCGACGAGAACAACCTCGAGAACGACGACGACATGACCGACGATCAGGTCGAGGTCGCCGCCGTCGGCGCCGAGTCGGAGGAGGTCTGACCGTGAAGCTCATCCTCCGTTCCGACATGCAGGGTGTCGGCAAGCGCGGTGACATCATCGATGTGGCCGACGGGTACGCCCGCAATTATCTGCTGCCTCAGGGCAAGGCGATCATCGCCACCGACGGTGCCGTCGAGCAGGCCGCGAAGATGCGGCGCGCTCGCGATCTGCGCGACGCGAGCGATCGTGAGGCCGCTCAGACCGTCGCGTCCACGCTGGTTCCGAAGGTGATCACGCTCAGCGCCAAGGCCGGAGCCGAGGGCAAGCTCTTCGGCTCGATCACGGCGGCCGACATCGTCGCCGCGATCGCCGAACAGACCTCGGTCGAGATCGATCGGAAGCAACTCGAGATCGACGAGCAGATCAAGACCGTCGGCCAGCACGTGGTTCGCGCGGTTCTCCACCCCGAGGTGTCCTTCCCGGTCACCGTCGAGGTTTCACCCGCCTGATGACCGTTCCGGTCGGCGTCACCCTCGGTGGCGCCGACCGTGGCCGGGTGCCTACCCGCGCCCGCCGAGGTTGTCCACAGGGTAATCCACAGGGTTTTTCCCCTTCCTTCCCACAGGCCCCGGCTGGGAGAGTGGTGTTCTGATGTCTGACGAATCACCGTTCCCCCCGATTGACGACGACGACTTCACCGGGGATTCACCTGTTCCCATCCGCCGTTCACTTCGCTCTGGTGGCCGTCGTGTGGACAACCGGCCGCGCGGTTCCGCCGGCCGGGTGCCTCCCCACAACTTGCAAGCCGAGGAGTCGGTGCTCGGCGCGCTGCTTCTCGCACCCGAGGCGATGGCTACGGTCTCGGAGCAGGGGCTGAAGTCGGAGGACTTCTACCGGCCCGCCCACCAGCACATCTACGACGCGATCCGAGCGCTCTTCTCCGCCGGAAACCCCGCCGACACCGTCACGGTCGCCGATGAGCTCCGTCGCCACGGCCTCCTCGACGAGGTCGGTGGTATCGAGGGTCTCGTTGATCTGCAAAACACGACGCCGGCGATCTCGAGCGTCGGTCACTACGCGCGGATCGTTCAGGACACGGCGATGCTCCGTCGTCTCATCCACGTCGCCGGCGATATCGCCGAGATCGCCTATAGCGAGCCCGACGATGTGACCAAGGCGCTCGACGAGGCTGAGACCCGCGTGTTCCAGGTGGCCGAGGATCGGGTGACCGACACGACCCGCCCTCTCGAGGACCTCTTCGACGAGGTCATGGAGTACATCCAGAACGCCTATGAGCGAGGCGACACGGTCACCGGTGTGCCGACGGGATTCACCGACCTCGACGACATCCTCTCCGGGTTGCAGCCGAGTGCCCTCTACATCGTCGGCGCTCGTCCCGCGATGGGCAAGACCGCATTCGGTCTCAACATCGCGACCCATGTCGCGCAGTCGTCTGACAAGCCGGTCATGGTGTTCTCGCTCGAGATGGGTCACCAAGAACTCGCTCAGCGCGTGCTCTCCAGCGAGGCTCGGGTCGACTCTTCGAAACTGCGTACGGGCAAGTTGCTCGAGGCGGAGTGGACTCGGATCGGCAAGGCGATCGGCCGTCTCGAGGTGCCGCTCTACCTTGATGACAACCCTCGGGTGACCGTCATGGAGATCCGAGCCAAGGCGCGTCGGTTGAAGGCGAAGGCCGGGGGCCTGTCCTTGATCGTCATCGACTACCTGCAGTTGATGACGAGCGGCGGATACGTCGAGAACCGTCAACTCGAGGTGTCGGAGATCTCGAGGAACTTGAAGATCCTCGCTCGCGAACTGGAAGTGCCGATCCTCGCGCTCAGCCAGTTGAGCCGTCGTCTCGAGGAGCGTTCCGACAAGCGGCCGATGCTCGCCGACCTCCGTGAGTCGGGATCGCTCGAACAGGATGCCGACGTCGTCATGTTCCTCTACCGCGATGAGGTCTACAACCAGGACTCCCAAGACAAGGGCTCAGCCGAGGTGATCGTGGCCAAGCATCGCTCGGGCCCGATCGGTACCAAGCGCCTGGTGTTCCTCGGCCAGTACACGCGATTCGACAACGCGGCCCGCGGCGTCTGACACCGACCGCTGTGACGCCCGTCTCCGGGTGTCCCTCTCGGGTTCGCCGCCGGTAGACAGGCGGCTATGTCATCGAGCCCAGCCGTCGAAATGCGCGGTGTCGTGAAGCGATTTGGTGAGACGGTCGCTCTTGACGGGGTCGATCTGTCCGTCCCGACCGGTTCGGTCTATGGACTGCTCGGTCCTAACGGGGCCGGGAAGACGACGTCGGTTCGGGTGCTCACCACCTTGCTGCTGCCCGACGCTGGTGAGGCTCGGATCGATGGCATCGATGTGGTCGCCGATCCGCACGCGGTCCGTCGTCGCATCGGTCT